>CAJMRM010000079.1 GCA_905215775.1 uncultured bacterium | reverse complement strand
AACAAAAAAAGAAAGGAAGTATGTTGTTTTTGCTTCTAACAACATCATACAAGGATGAAATGTATACAACGATCTCAACGAAAAACATGAACAGGGAAGAATGGCTCAGGATCCGCAAGACCGGCCTGGGAGGCTCTGACGCGGGAGCCGTCTGCGGGCTGAACCCTTATGTAAGCCCCATGGCAGTATACCGGGATAAGGTATCGGATGAAACAGACCTGGAGGACAATGAGGCGATGCGCCAGGGCCGTGATCTGGAGGAATATGTGGCGCAGCGTTTTACGGAGGAGACAGGATTAAAGGTACGCCGTTCCAATAAAATGTACCGGAGTGTGGAATATCCCTGGATGATCGCGGATGTGGACCGGATGGTGGCTGGCGGCGGGGCAGGGCTGGAGTGTAAGACGGTCAGCGCTTACAATAAAGACCGATGGGCGGATGGTGGGATACCGGTCCATTATCTTCTGCAATGCTACCATTATATGATCGTGACCGGCTGCCGGACCTGGTATCTGGCCGCCGTGATCCTGGGACAGGATTTCCAGTACCGGAGGATCGAATACGAGGAGGAGACCGCACAGAACCTGATCGCCCTGGAAGCGGATTTCTGGAACAACCATGTGCTGCCCCGCCATATGCCGGATCCGGACGGCTCCAAGTCCTGTGATGAGGTGCTGGAGCAGTATTTCCGTCAGCGGGGAAAGGCAGGGGCCATCGAGCTGGTTGGATTTGACCAGAAGTTAGAGCGCAGACAGGAGATCGAGGAGACTATGAAGCTACTGGAGACGGAAAAGCGGCAGATCGACCAGGAGATTAAGGTATTTATGGGCGCCCATCCGGTTGCCAGAAATGAACGATTTAAAGTAACCTGGCAGGAGGTTGTGTCCAACAGACTGGATTCTAAACGGCTGAAAACCGAGGAGCCGGAAACTTATCAGAAATTTTTACAGGAGAGTAAAAGCAGCCGGTTTACGGTGAAGGCAGCATAGAGAAAGGATTGGTTATTTTGTGAAAGATATGGTACAATCATGTATGATAGACGAAAATGCTGGATAGGAGGCTGGCTGGTTCATGTATATAAAAAGAGAAGTGTACAGAAAACTGATACAATGGAAAAACAGCAAACGACATACTACCCTGGAAGTAAATGGAGCCAGACAGGTCGGAAAGACCTATATTATCAATAAATTTGCAGATGAGAATTTTCGTCATAAAATCTATATTAACCTGTTTGAACTGAGTGGTTCACAGTTCATGGCATGTTATAAAAAAGCAGTGGACTGGCAACCGGGACAGGGTGCAAGACCGAAAGCTCCTCTGCATGATGCCTTAAAAATGTATGATGAGGATTTCTCGGATACGGAGGATACGGTCGTAATTATTGATGAGATACAGGAATCTGCTGAGATTTATAACAGGATCCGGGAGTTTACCCGGCAGTTCAGATGCAGATTTATTGTGACAGGAAGCTATCTGGGAAGGATTTACGAGCCGGAATTCCGATATTCCAGCGGTGATGTCACCGGAATCCGGATTTATACGCTTTCTTTTGAAGAATTTCTGCTGGCAGTGGATGAGGAGCTGTACCAGTCCTACCAGAAAATAGAGACAGAGCAGGATCCGGAAGTTTATGAACGGCTGAAGGAGAAGTATGACTGTTATTGCCAGATTGGTGGATATCCGTCTGTGGTACGGACCTATATCCAGACCCACGACCGGGAAGAGTGCAGATCCGAGCTGGTAAGGATCATTGATACTTTTATGAATGAGTCGATCCGCTATTTTACAGATGTGCTGGACACACAGGTATTTACGGACATATTCCTCTCCGTCTGCCGTATTCTGAGCAGGGAGAAGAAAGGATTGGAGGAGGACAGTATCAGTGAGGAGCTGCAGAAACTGGTGACCAGAGATTATTCCAGCAATATCAGTAAGGCGGTGTGTAACCGGGCAATCAGCTGGCTCCATTTTTCCGGGATCATTGGATTTTGTGCAAAGATTACAGAGATGGATATACTGAATTTTAAACCGGGCTGCCGCTGTTACTTTATGGATCTGGGACTTGCCAGTTATTATCTGGAACGGATGGGGGCAAAGGAAGCGGAAATTGCTGGAACGCTGAATGAGAATTTTGTATATATCAATCTGAAAAAGCGTCAGGACTTTCCGGAGGAAATTGCCTTTGAAATGCCTGCATTCGCAACCTATAAGGGGGGAGAGGTGGATTTTCTTGTCCAGGGCCTGGCGTCTGCTGTGCGTTATGTGCTTGAAGTCAAGGCGGGAAAGAATACAGGCAATACAGCCAGAAAGGCACTGGAGAACGGAAAAGCGAATAGGCTGCTCTACTTGAAGGGAAACACAAAAGGCGGAGTGGATGGTAAGATTGAGATGATTCCGATTTATCTGCTGGAGAAATACAGGTTTTAAGGAGCTTCCTGTATAATAAAAAACGTGGATGTTGAAAATTAAAAATACCTCA
>CAJMRM010000078.1 GCA_905215775.1 uncultured bacterium | reverse complement strand
GGCTTAAATAAAGGATTTCTGTGATGGGATGTTAAAAAGAGGTGTCAAACTCCCGTTTTGCCTTTGGTATTTTCTAATGTAATTATACCAGAAGGGAGAACGAAAAGTCTGACATTTTTCTTACACCTGTTTTAATTTTCTTCTGTTTCTGATATAATCCGTAGAAAACAGCAGCAGGAGGTGGAAGGGAATATGAAATTCATAAAAAAATCTCCAGTGACCCTGGAGCTGGAGAAGATCGAAAAGGAAGAGAAACGGCTGGAGCAAAGGGCGTTGTCCCGCACAGAGCCCGGCTGGAAGGAGGCGCTGACGGCCAGGATCCCTCCAAAGATGTCGGAAAACCTTCAGAAGGCGTTCTGCATGGCCTTCCGGACGATTTTTGAAAAGGGGAATCTTCTGATCGAAAAGACCTACCGGAGGGATGAACTGGAAAAGGATTTTAAGGTCCGGGATTTTTCTTTGGATTTAAAGGAAAGCCGGAAGGAGTACAAAAAGCTCCGGACCGAGGCTGCCAGAATGAATCTGAAAAACCAGGCTGTCAGCACGGCGGAGGGCCTGGGGCTGGGGCTTTTAGGCGTGGGCCTGCCGGACATCGCCATATTTACGGCCATGCTTTTAAGGGGCGTTTATGAGACAGCGCTGTATTTTGGCTTTTCCTATGATACGCCGGAGGAACGGTTTTTTATCCTGTGCATGCTGGAGGCTTCTGTCAGCCGGGGAGAACAGTGGGCCGAGAACAACGCCCGGGTGGACAGGCTGATCTATACGCTGGTCCAGAGGAAAGAACTGACCGTATCCGAAGAGGATCTGGAGACGCAGATCCAGGCGGCGGGAAACGCCTTTGCCATGGACATGCTGGCCGCCAAATTTATCCAGGGCCTTCCGGTGGTGGGAGCCTTCGGCGGCCTTTCCAATCCGGTCTGCTGGAAGCAGGTCATGACCTATGTGCAGTTAAAATATAGGAAGCGGTATCTCATGGGCAAAGTGATTCTATAAGTATTTTGCGAATCAGGCTCGGATTCTAAAGGAATGTCTATTGATTCTTTCCAGGAACCATGCTAGAATGAAATAGTAAAAAACATAGCATCTGTTTGAATGGAACAGCGCGTCTCCCACTTTAACGCTTTAAAATGAGTGGGGGGGGGGTGAGAGAAGTCTCATCTCAGCGGGTGCGAAACATGTTTCGTGAGTCGCTCCCGCAGAATGATAAACCAGATACAGACAAAAAATCAGACAAGGCGGGAAGCGAAAGCGGAACGTCTTGTTTTTTTGTCTATCACCACACAAGGATAAGGAGGACGTATGAAAAAGAACTTGTTAAAGCGCGGAATCGCGGTGGCGGCTGCAATCTCTCTTTTGTTTGCCGACACAGCCAACGCCGGTGTCTGGTATCAGAGGAGTGGAAGCTGGTTCGTGAAAGATGAGGCATCCGGCAAGGATTTAAGCGGATGGTATCAGGACGAGAAAAAAGACTGGTATTATCTGGAACCGTCAGCGGATGGAATTTATCATGGAGCTCTGCGTGCAGGCTGGCTTCCCCTGGGAAGGGACTGGTATTTCCTGAATCCCGTTCATGATGGATATTTTGGAAGGGCCTTTCTGAATACCTGGCTCTGGATCGACGGATATTGCTATTGTTTTGATGAAAATGGAAAAATGTATTCCAGCTGTGAAACTCCAGACGGATATACCGTAAATCAGGCAGGCCAGTGGACTGTCAACGGGGTAGTGCAGTATATTGCTGGAAAGGGGATCCAGACGAAACAGTCGGGTAGTGGTTTCAACTCCGGGAGCTCAGGAGATCACAGTAGTGGGGGAAGTGAATCAAATTCCGAAAGTACCCAGACTAACAGCGTGAAGGTAACCGTTCATTATCAGGACGCAGATACGGGAGAAATTCTGGAGACCAGGGTGCTGAGCGGAAAAACCGGAGAAAAAGTATCGATCGATCATCCGGATTTCGGAGGTTATAAGGTGCTGGACGGTCAGCCAGTGGAAGTTTCTTTTGGCTCCAGAGATACAGAGGTGACCGTACTGTACCGGAAAACGCTGTTTGTAGGTGGAATCAGGATTCAGTATGTGGATACGGAGAATCAGAAGATACTTGCAGAAAAGACCGTAAGCGGCCGACTGGGAGAAATCTATATTGCCCATGTGGCAGCCATTGACGGCTACAAAGCACAGACAGAGGAAGACCTGGTTCTGACTTTCTCAGAGAGGGAACAGACGGCTAAAATCGAGTATCGGCCTATCCGGGACGGCGAGGAGCCGGATCAGAAGGTGGTGACCAATGACCGGCTGAAGGTGGCCCAGGCCGACAGCGCCAAGGAGCAGGAGGTGCTGGAGCAGATTTACGACGGAATTTTTGATTTCCAGCAGAATGAGGATGGAACTGTTGAAATCGTCGTGTACAACGATAATCCGATTTATCAGTATATTTTAGATGGAAAATACACAGTCAACGATATCGTGTATGTAGAACCGTCGGAGCAGTTTATTTCTGGTCTCACTTTCCTGTATCAGTCCCATGATGATGAGTATTATGGAGAAGAAGACGGCTATGATGCGGAGAAATGCGAAGTTATTCATGGCTGGCAGGTATCGCCATTTGATTTTTTTGCTCCTGGGACCAATATAGAAGTTGAGATTCCAGCTGTTACGCCGGAGATGATTGGAACGCAGACGAGCTGGCCCATGGGTGTAGATACCGGGGTGAATCGAACACGCAGCCTGTTAAACAGAAGTACTCGTGAATCTTCGTACATAGCATTGAATGCCACAGTTGATGGGAAGAAGATGCTTGAAAGGATTCTTCCGGAATCCAGAACCTCATTTATTCAGCAGTACATAAAGAGCCTCGAACTGGAGATTGAGGGCTCCATGGGAATCAAAGATTTAATATTCCGGATCCATATTCCGATTATCAGTGATATTGCTGGAAGTGATGATGG
>CAJMRM010000077.1 GCA_905215775.1 uncultured bacterium | reverse complement strand
AAAGCTTTTGGCAAACCGGTGGCGGAAGGAGTGGGGATAAGCCACCGCCGGGTCGATCCCATACCGGAGAGCCATCACCTTCAGCTGTCCAGCCACTCCCCTGGTGGTGATCCGGCGGCCCTGCTTGTTTAAAAAAAGAAAGCCGCTGGTCTGGTTTCTTTCTTCCAACCAGGCCAGCGCCTCCTCCCGCAAAAGCTTCGGTATGTAGATCCGCCTCAGCTTCCCGCCCTTGGAGTACAGATCCATATATCCGATCTGTACATGCTCCGCCTTGATCTGGATCAGCTCGCTGACCCGGACCCCGGTGGCTGCCATAAAGCGGACTGCAAAATACCAGAACAGCTCTCCGTCCCGTTTTAAGCAGCTTTTAAAATACTCATAATCCGCCTCGCTGATCACGTTCTCCAGAAAAGCCTTCTGCTGCACCTTTACAAACTGCAGCTTCCACTCTCCCTTTCCAATGCTGTCCAGGTAACAGTTAATGGCGCGGATCCTCAAATTCACCGTTTTGGGCTTATAGGATTCGATCAGCCACATCTTATGGTCCCGCAGCTTTTTCTGCGTCACCGTATCGAACTGCCCAAAATACTGCTTAACAGCAAATTTGTAGGATGCGATGGTATTCTCCGACAGGTTCGTGTTCCGGAGATATACCTCAAAATCGTCTTCTCTCATATTGAAAGACCTCCTTTCAATATGATTTTATCAGACATTTTTCAAAACACCATGCATTTCCCTGTTTTTCGACGTGTATCGAAGCCGATGTTTTATAACTTCCGTTTTCCCTTACTGTTTACTGTTTCCCCAGGGTCTGGAAGTGCTCCATGGAGCCGTAAAGCTTCTGGATCCGTCCAAACTCCTCCTCATCGTAGAAGGAGCACAGGCCGTTTCCAAAGGCCTTGGCAGCCTCCAGCATAAACCGTCCGGCGTCCTCCAGGTCCTCCAGATGGGAAGCTCCGGTGGCACAGCCCGCCACTGTGGTTTCTGTGGTCACTGCCACACCCACCACCGGGGCTTTGGTGGCTGTCGCCGGCTGCAGAATGCTGTTTAAGTGATACAGGCCATTTCCGTAAGGCGTGATATCCTGCTGGCTTAAGGCGAATACATGGGGCAGACGGCCTGTGGTGCTGGTCATCACATCCAGAAGATCCTCGCTGACCCGTAAGATATATCCCTCTTTCACTGTGGGGGAGATGGCAAAGCCGCGGTGGTTGATGATCCGGTTTCCCTTGGTGGTATCTACGACTAAAACCGCATCCAGATCGTCGGTAACCTCTTCCTTATTTACCTGCCAGGTCTCCACCGGGGAGTTCATGAACGGAACCGGCTCATGGGGTGTTGTGGGCGCATCCGGGCATACGTGGGTAGAGATAAATACGTCTCCCTCTAAGAAATCGCCCTTTTTCTGCATATCCAGAAGCTTTGCAGCCACCGCCAGGGCCGTTAAAGCGCCGTCGCCGTCGGAAACGAAGCCCAGCTGCTCCGGTCTTGCTCCCAGACCGCCCAGACGGCCTAAGATACCCATGGTCTTTGCAGAGCCGCCCTTGCTCTTTCCGTTCTTTCCAGGAATCAGGATCCGCACCATATCGGTGTGGCCCTTGGGTCCCTCCAGCGGGTACGTCTCCACCTGGCAGTCCGGAACGATGGAGCGGAGATATTCCACCACCTGCGCTCCGGACGCCGTTGCGCTGTCTAAGATGTCAAAAAGTTCGATAAGCTGCTTATATAACATAAGTATAACCCTCCTCGCGTAAAGCCGCCGCTATTTTTAGCTGTTTAATCCATGTATCCCATTTTCTGATAATATCGTCTGGCTCCTTCGTGGAGGAGCGCAGACCCATCCTGGCACAAAAAGGACTTGTCCTCCATGGCTGCCAGGCGCGGATCCCCCGCTTTTCCTATATTTTCATCCATGGCCCTGACGATCTCATAGGCCAGGTCTTCCTCCATTTCTGCTCCGGCACATAAAAACACCGGGAAGCCAAAGGTCCTTACCGGTTCCTCCTGGCCCCTGTACGTCCCAGCAGGGATCGTAAGCCTCTGGTATCTCGGGTCGGCTTCCAGGATGCGGTCCAGCTCCTCCTCCGTATAGGAAAGAAGCGAAACCCCGGCATCCTCTGAAAGCCTGGTGAACACGTCTGCGGGGACCTCCAGGAAGCCATGGATCCCGTCCACAGTCCCGTCCTTTAAGATCCCTGTGCTGTTTTCAATCCCCCGCTGCCAGAAATTTTCTTCCTTCACATCCATGTCCAGAGCGTCAAAAGCTGCCGCAGAGGCCATTCCCGTTTCTGAAAAGGCCGTTCCGGCCGAAAGGTTCCGGCCGTCCAGCTCGTGGACAAGGGCCAGTCCGGAGTCCTGCCGGGCCAGCCACTGGGATGCCGCCGGATAGCACGCCATGAGGATGCGGAAATTTTCTTTTTTCTCTCCCTCAAAGGTTCCTTCTCCGTTCCAGGCATCATAGACCACATCTCCGGATACCAGCGCCAGATCATATTTCCCCTGGCACAGGTTTTCCATGCTCACGGGAGAGCCCTTGGATTCCTTTAGCTCCACATAAACCGTGGATTCTGAGGTATTGACCGAATCGGCCAGGGCAGTGGCCTCCCGGTGGATGAGCTCTCCATGGAGCCCTCCGGCCAGGGTCACACACTGCCGTTCTCTCTTCACCTCGTCATCCCCGGAGCAGCCAGACAGCGCCAGGGCGCCGCCCAGAAGGACTGCCGCTGCCAGGATCCGTGTCCCCGGCCGCCGTTTTCTTTTCCAGTATCCCATCTTACACAAAATCATTCACGCATACGGCTCCATAGGGACGGATGCTCATGCGGTAGGCGCTTCCCGCACCCATGGCTTTTTCTATGTATGCAATATACTCATCCGCCAGCGCATTGGGGATCATGGCCATGATGACGCCGGCAAAGCCTCCGCCGTGTACCCGGCAGGCTCCGCAGCCCTTTTTCTTAAGGAACAGCTCGGTAAGGGCCAGAGCGGTCGTGATGCCCTGCTCCTCGCTTCCCGGCACATAGCAGTTCTGAAGCCACTTCCAGGAGGAATTGCCGGATTCGGTGATGAGCTCCAAAAAGTCCTCAAACCGGTTCTCCTTTAAAGCCCGGACCTCCTGCTCCACCCGTTTGTTTTCCTCGAAGAAATGGAGCGCCCGAAGGAGCGCCCGGTCTCCCGCCTTCTCCTTTACCTCGGTCACGCGTTCCAGAACCTCTTCTTCTGTGATATCTGCACAGACCTCTTTTCCGAACACCGCCGCCACCTTTTTCATATCGGAAGGGATGGAGGAGTATTCTGCGCTGAGATCTGCATGGCCCTTTCCTGTCTGGACGATGATCAGGCTGTGATCCTGAGCGCCGAAATCGTAATCAATTTTTTCCACCACCGGCTTTAACGGATCCTTAAAGTCGATGGTGATCATG
>CAJMRM010000076.1 GCA_905215775.1 uncultured bacterium | reverse complement strand
AAGGGGAGCATGTCCTTCTGGAAATTGTACTTATATCCGTCGTTGACGTCACGGTTCATATGGACAGCCAGGCTGGGGAGCATTAAGATATCCCGGTCCACAGCCACCAGCTTTGTCTCCAGCTTATTTCCGTTCTGTACGATCACACGGCCGGCCACGGAAAGGGGTCTGTCAAACCACGGTCCGCAGAGCATTCCGCCGTATTTTTCCACGTTTAATTTTACATACTGGTTCTCCACGTTCATTTCCGGATCTTCCTTGATCTTTAAGGACGGGGAATCGCTGTGGCTGGCGGCGATATTGAAGCCGGTAAATTCCTTGCAGGGAACATGGAATGCGATGATGGCGGATTTATTTCTTGTCACATAATAGGTGCCGCCCTCTTTTAAATTCCATACGCTGCCCTCGGAAAGCTTTTCAGCTCCGGCATTTTCCATATATTCTTCCATAGCGGCAATGGCATGGAAGCTGGTGGGGCTTTTTTTAATAAATGCAAATAACTCTTCGTTTAAATTGTTATACATGATTTCCTCCTATATGATTTACATACCTTCCGACTGATATTTTACCATCCAGCCGTTCCTTTTTCAAGGGGTTTCGTCCTTCCCGTTCCCGGACGCCAGACCGCCGGGAATCCGGCCGGAGCCAGAGGCTGCCTTACGGAAATCCCACTGGAGCGAATCAGGCCAGATGGGTATGGACGTACTCCTCCTTCACATCCTCCGGCACCAGCCGTCCTCCCGTGGCCCAGGCGATATGGGTGATATTTTCCTTCTTTTCCTCCAGTCCCCGGCTCTTGATGTACTCCTCAAGGCGCTCCGGGGCCTCTGCAAAGGCAAACGCTGCGCAGGAGGAGGGTTCGATGAATATTCCTTCCGCTTCCATCAGATCCCGCATATAATCATAGAGCACTGCGTCTCCGGTGGTGAAGATCCCGCTTAACATGGGCTCCATGAACTTCCCGACAAAGGCCGATGGCCGTCCCACTGCCAGTCCGTCAGCGTGGGTCTTGCCGGAGATACCGAAATCCTGGACGCAGACCTGGTCGTGGAGTCCAGTGGCCATACCGAACAGCATGCAGCAGGAATCCACCGGCTCTGTAAAGAAGCAGTGGACATGATCCCCGAATACGGTCTTTAAGCCGTAGGCGATGCCGCCCGGCGCTCCTCCGATGCCACAGGGCAGATATACGAACAGCGGGTGATCCTGGTCCACCAGAACTCCGGCCGCCTCCAGCTGCTTCTTTAATCTTCTGGGAGCCACGCTGTATCCCATGAACAGATCCCTGGAATTTTCGTCATCCACAAAATAGCTGGTGGGATCGCTGTCCGATTCCTTCCGGCCCTGCTTTACGGCCTCCCCGTAATCGGACTCATACTCCTTCACCGTGACGCCCTTGCTCCGGAGCAGATCCTTCTTCCACTGTCTGGCATCATGGGACATATGGACAATGACCTTAAAGCCCAGCTTGGCGCTGATGATCCCGATGCTTAAGCCCAGATTTCCTGTGGACCCCACCTGGATCGTATAGCGGCCGAAAAAGTCCACGAATTCCTGGGACGCCAGGATGGAATAATCGTCCGTGATCTTTAAAAGCCCGTTTTCAATGGCCAGAGTCTCGGCATACTTTAAAATCTCATAGATCCCGCCCCTGGCCTTAATGGAGCCGGCAATGGCCAGCTGGCTGTCCTCCTTTAAGCAGAGCCTTCCTGGAAGGTCACAGCCATGGCGCTCCTTTAAAAGCTCCTTCATTCTCGGGATCTCCACAAACGGGGACTCGATCAGCCCGCCGTCCTTTTCCGTTTCCGGGAACTGCTTCATAATATACGGTGCAAACCGTTTCAGCCTTGCCTCCGCATCGTCAATATCCTCCACGGTCACCGCCAGATCCTCCGGCAGCTCCTTCATGGATACCAGATGGGGATTGATCCAGCCCACCGGCTTCTTTTCCACAGCCGCTGCGATCTCCGGCACCCGGGCCTCAAATTCTTTTCTTTCCTTTAAGTCCATTGTCCTTACCTCCTGATTCTATATATAGTCGCCCCATTCTGCGGCCCTTTCCTCCGCAGCCTGTCCGTTTTCATTATACCGGGAGGAACCGTATTTTACAAGACCTCCCGTCATATTGGATCCCCGGAGGACATAAGCTGTAACAAAGAATCCCAAAGGACCTGATCCATGAGCTCCAAAACAAAAATCGTTGTACTCCGTATGAAGGAGATCATCTACACTGCTATTTTCATCGGCCTGGCCTTCTTTCTGATCCTGCTGTTCTTCTTCATGTTCCGATCCAGGAAGGAAGCCCCGGCTCCCACGGCCGAAAGCGCCTCCCAGGCCGTTTATGTGCCGGGACTTTACTCGGCGTCCCTGTCCCTGGGCCGTCAGAACGTGAACGTGGAGGTGGCGGTAAGTCCGGACCGTATAAGCGCCGTGACCCTGGTGCCTCTAAGCGACTCTGTGGCCGCCATGTATCCTCTGATGCAGCCGTCCATGGACGCCCTGTCCGCCCAGATCCTGGAAAGCCAGTCCCTGGAGGGGCTCGAATACCCGGCCGGCTCCCAGTATACCTCCATGGCCCTGATGAATGCCATTAAAACTGCGGTGGCAAAGGCTGCCCTTCCAGAAAAAAATCCGTAAAAATTCTTGACAAATCCTCATGCGGCGGCTATACTTTCCACTATGTTAGCAATTTACCATGGTAAATTGCTAATTTGAAAAACTATCAAACTACCATAAGAAGGAGGAATTTTCCATGAGGAAAGAAAAATTTTTCGTGACTCTCACTGCATTGCTGACCCTTTCCGTGGCTGCGCTCACCGCCTGTACCACTGCCGAGGCATCCACCCATCATGCGGCTTTCCAGTCTGCCGGTGAGAATGTCCATTCCTCCCGTCTTGACGCCATCCTGGAGCGGGGATATATCGAGGTGGCCACCGAGCCGTCCTTTGCTCCCAATGAATTTATTGATACGACAAAAACCGGCCAGGACCAATACGTCGGTTCCGACGTGGAGCTGGCCCGATATATTGCCGATGCGCTGGGGGTAGAGCTCCGTCTGAAGCCCATGGATTTTACCACGGTGCTTGGCAGCGTTACCTCCGGGAAATACGATCTGGCCATTTCGGCCCTGGCCTACACGCCGGAACGGGCCAAAGCCATGAACCTTTCCAAGGGCTATTACTTCGGCAGCGAGGATCCCCAGAAGGCCTACGGGCTCCTGATCCGTCAGAAGGACGCCGGAGCCATCGCCGGTCCCGGGGATCTTGCAGGCAGGACCATTGCCGTCCAGAATGGCTCTCTCCAGGAGCTCCTTGTAAATGAGCAGCTTCCGGACTGCGGAAGGCTTAGCCTGGTGTCCTCCACCAACGATGCCTTCCTGATGGTGCAGACAGGCCGTGCCGACGCCATGGCCGCCTCCCTGAAGATGGCCCGGCTCTACCTTGACGCCACACCCGAAAGCGGTCTGATGATCCTTCCGGATTTTTACTTTACCGTAGACGAGAGCACCCAGGGGATCCGAATCGGGATCCCAAAAGGCGAGGACGAACTGACAGACCGGATCAATGAAATCATTGACACGGTGCTGGAGGAGGATCTTTACAGCCAGTGGTATGAGGAATACCGCGAATATGCGAAAGCCCTGGGACTCGAGCTCTGATCTTCCGCTGCTCCCCTCTGAATCCGCCCGGAAAGCCCTTCCCCCTGCGGGATCCCTTCCGGGCGGTTCTTTTTCGTCTCTCCGAACCTCCGCTGACTTGAAATTTTAAATTCCAGTGCAGTGGTAAATTCCACCGGACAATAAA
>CAJMRM010000075.1 GCA_905215775.1 uncultured bacterium | reverse complement strand
CCGGATTTATAGGTGAGATTCGGGATCAGATATCCATTTACATTTGTATACGTTAATTTCATTTTATTAGCACTCTCCATTTCTCATCATTTTTTGACCACAAATTTACGACATTTACGACAAATCTGACACTGCTTTACAATACCAGACAAAATGACTGATGCCCCGGAAAGCCTGTAAAACAGGCACTTCCGGGATACACAAGACAGGACAAAAATCGACTTCCATTATCAATAGGTGAGTGCTATTTTTTGAATTTTTTCTTTTCCGCCCCCAGAGCCATTCCACATAAACCATAAGAAGCACGCTGCGCGATTTTCTCATAGCTATCGCGGCAGCCCGAAAAACAGGCTGCCTGTCTCCGCTACCCCTGGATCCGCTCCAGCTCCATGTCCTCCGGCAGGATCAGATTCAGCAGGATGGATACGACAAACACCACAGCTACCACATTGGCGGAAAATACGGACTGGACCACCTCCGGGAAGATCCGCCACAGGTCGATCTCACTGGCCGCAGTAAAGCCGATGCCCACAGAGAGCGACAGGGCGGCGATGGTCATGTTCCGCTGGGTAAATCCAGCCCTGGAAAGCATCTGGATCCCCGATACCATGATGGTCCCGAACATCATGATCGTGCACCCGCCCAGAACAGATTCCGGGAGGGATGCAAAAAAGTTCCCCACTGGTGGCAGGAATCCAGCCAGCAGCATACAGCCGGCCCCGGTGGCAATGGTAAAGCGGTTTACGACCTTCGTCATGTTCACGAGTCCCACATTCTGGGAAAATGAGGTCACCGGAGGGCATCCGAACAGGGCAGAAACGGTAGAAGCAAAGCCGTCGCAGGCCAGGGAACCGGAAATCTCCTTTGAGGTGATCTCCCGGCCCAGTCCTCCGGAGACCATGGCAGTCGTGTCCCCGATGGTTTCTGCCGCAGAAACCATAAAGATAATGGCAACGGAAAAAATGGCTCCCATATGGAATTCCGGTGCAAAGGGCAGAAGCGCCGGCAGGGAAACAATTCCCTCTGAAAAGATCACTGACAGATCCACCTTGCCCATAAACACTGCCAGGATATATCCCACCACAAGTCCTGCCAGCACAGACAGCTGCTTCAGATATCCCCGTGCCAGGATGTTCCAGCCCAGGCAGACTGCCAGTGTGACAGCTCCCAGAAGCAGATTGGAGGCCGAGCCGAAATCCTCCGCATAGCCGCCTCCAAAGGATCTGGCCCCCACCGTAAACAGGGAATATCCTATGGCGATCACCACCGATGAGGCGACCACAGGGGCAATGATCTTTCTCCAGTATCTGGCAAACAGGCCGATGACGCCCTCAAAGACTCCGCCGCAGATCACTGCGCCTATGACGGCCGGATATCCGTAGCTGGCCGCCACGGTGCTCAGCACCGTAACAAACGTAAAGCTGACACCCATGACGATCGGAAGCCTGGAACCGATCCTCCAGACCGGAAACAACTGGATCAGCGTTGCGATCCCGGCCACCAGCATGGCGTTCTGCAGCAGAACGGCGACCTCTGCCTGGGAAAGCCCTCCTGCGGCCGCGATGATCGTGATCGGCGTCAGATTCGACACAAACATGGCCAGAATATGCTGGAGTCCAAAGGGCACTGCCTTTAAAAGAGGCACCCTCCCGTCCAGCCTGTATATGTTGCTGATACCGCATTCACTGTTCTTCATACTCTTATCCTTTCCTGGTTAAAATGCAGCTGGGGGATCCTCAGCCCTCTTCTCCCTCTCTGCCTTTCTTATCACGCACTCATAGGAGGCCCACAAAAACAAGGCTGCCGCCGTCCATGCCGCCGGATGGCAGAAGCACGTCAGAACGTAGCTTCCTATTTTCATGGCAAGGACCGCCGTCACCAGCCTTGCCAGCAGCTCTGCGATCCCACCAGCCATGGGCAGGAAGCCGTATCCGCAGCCCTGCATCACGTTCCTGTATACAAAAATCGCACCCAACGGGATAAAAAACACCACACAGATGTTCATATAGGTCCTGGCCCAGGGCATCATGGCGCTTATATCGCCTGCAAAAAACAGGCCCATGGCCGGACGCAGGAATACAGTCCCCAGGACTGCCGCCAGAACCGCATAGACCACTGTTACGGTCATTCCCGCCCGGACTCCCTTTTTTACCCGGTCCAGATCCCCTTTTCCAAAATTCTGGCCCGCATAGGAGGCCATGGCCTGGCCCAGGGCGATCATTCCCTGCTCCACCAAGGTCTCCAGCTTTCCGGCCGCCGTATAGGCCGCCACCGCCAGGGAACCGAACTGGTTCACAGCCGACTGCATGACCATGCCCCCGGAGGCTGTGATGGCAAACTGCAGAGCCATGGGAATGCCGATGGACAGCTCCCGTCTGACGTCTCCTCTGCGGGGACGCCACTGACCGGCTCCCGGCGTCAGATCCGGCGTTTTTAAGAAACTATATCCGCCGCATAATACTGCCGATACTGCCTGGGAAAGCACCGTTGCCAGAGCTGCGCCTTCCACGCCCATGCCTCCGCCCACGATCAGCGCCAGATCCAGCGCCACGTTTAAGCAGGCGGAAAAGACCAGAAAAAACAACGGGACCCGGCTGTTTCCCACCGCCCTCAGAAAGGCAGAAAACAGGTTATAGAATACACAGGCCGCCGTTCCTGCGGCAATGATCCTGATATACCGGCCCGCCTCCCGGAAAATGTCCTCCGGAGTCTGCATGAGACGAAGGAGCGGATCCATGACCGCCAGGAAAAAGCCTGTGAGGACCACTGTTGTGACGGCTGAGAGAAAGATCCCCGCGGAAACGCTCCGCTTTACACCGGCCGTATCTCCGGCTCCATACCGCTGGGCCGTCAGGATCGTAAAGCCGGAGGTGAGTCCCTGGGCAAAGCCTGTGATCAGAAACATGATGATCCCGGTGGAGCCCACAGCCGCCAGGGCTCCGGCTCCCACATACCGGCCCACGATGATCGTATCGGCCATATTATAAAACTGCTGGAAAAGGTTTCCCAGTAAAAGCGGTATGGTAAACCGCAGAAGGACCGGCAGGGGCCGTCCCTTTGTCATATCCGTTCCCATATGACGCCTCGCTTCCTTTTAATTTCCCGGTTTATTTTAGCGCATCCATAAAAAGGCTGCAAGTGGATTTTCCGCCGTTTTACAGGCCGCACTTAAAACAGATCCAGCATATTATCCAGATACATTTCCTCTCTCACATGGATCTGGTATTCCGGCCTGGTCATGTAATAAAGAAGGAACTCCAGGATCAGGGCGTTTCCCAGTCCCCGGCCTTCGATCTTAAAGTTAAAAAAGCCCATGGGAAGATAGACGTTCCGGATCTCGTCTATTCCGATGAAGCCCGGATTTTCCATGGCCCTGGAAAACCGGTAGCCCTCCCCCGCGCCGGGAGCCATACAGCAGTGCTCCGGACCGTCCTCCCCGAGATTTTTCCGGCTGACAGCCTCGTAACAGCGTTTCCTGTCCCTGCATCCATAGAAACAGCATTCGTTGCACAGGAATTCCACCTTGGCCTTCTGGCGTTCTGACAGTGTATCCCATTGGTCAAGGGCCTTATTCAGCCGGAAATCCGGCACCGCATAGCGAAACTCCTCCCGGTCGATCTCCTCTGTGAACCGGTCAAAATCTGTCAGTACCTTTGTGGTGGAGGAAACAAAATAAAGGCCTGGATATTTCTTTTTTAAATACTCCAGCAAAAGCTCCGAATGGACGATGACGCCGTTTTTCCTTTTCCCGCCCTTTTCGAACATGGCGCAGAGGGCGTTGCATTTCCGGTCCGCAAGATGCTCCTCCCTAAGCAGGGAATTGCTGAAGGTCAGACGGGCAGAGATCCCGAACTTCTCCAGCAGCGCCAGGACCTCTCCCGGATCCTGGTCTCCTTCCCCGACACGGCCCCCTCCCCAGATGCATCCCGCCGGAGCACCGTATATGGAGCCGATTTTGCACCATTCGTAAAAATATTCCCTATGTTCAAAAAATAACGGCAGAAATCTCTTGTACAGCTCATAAAACTCAAACAGGCCCGGAAGATGGAAGTACGCCGTTGTTTTCCCGGAGCTGATTCTATCCTGTGACATATGTGGTCTCTCCTTTTATGTAAAATCGGCATTCCGCTCAATACGCGGCATTTATTTCAGCCGCATCTGTCCGGCTGTCCAGACCCAGGGATGCTCTCGCCTCCCCGTTCCCGACCCCATGGGGTCCACAGCCTTGTATATGATCGTCCGGACTATTTTTCTTTTTCATTGGTGTATACCTCCATTTGCGTAACAGGTACATACATGTGTGCAGAGCACCAGCTTCTGTTGCAGGGAATTCCATGGCAATGTATAATAAAAGTATAAAAATAAACGATGGCGGGATGTACAATGGCTGCTGCTTTACTTATTTTAGGCGCACTGCCTTTTGCTGTCGGCCGCATACAGGACTGGCATATGTCCACTAGTCTGTATTCCTCTCTGCCGTACTGGGTGATCTCCCTCGCTTTCCTGTCTGCCTGGGGCTTCCTCGGATTCCTCATGAACGGAAACGGAAAAAGGACAAAGCAGATCGTTATTTTCCTGAATCTGATCGCAGCTTTAGACCTGGTACTGGTCGGCATTCAGATACTGGTCCTCCATTCCTACTGGCCCAATGGCATTTGGATCTGGACACAGCTTTTTTACCTGCCTGTGCTGAACCTTGGTTTCCGTTTAACAAGCTGGAGCCATGGTGTTTTCCCCGCCCATGCCGCTGGCTTTATTCTTATGGTCGACGTTACATTTGCCGGCTGTAAGCTGAGGGAAAAAGGAACGGGATAAGAGTGGGCCGGGCTGCTGTCCGGTCCGTTTTTGTCCGCTTCATAATTCGTATCACAAAATACATAGAAATACAATCTTTTTTAACCACAAAAAGCTCAATATAGCGTTTGTCGCTAAAAGACGCGCCGTATTGGAGCCATCTAAGTTAAATCGGGACAGTCAAAAAGCAGGCGGCACAATGGTTCGCATTGTGTTGTCTACTTTGATTTACGCGGGCAAGAACCAAAGTCCGTGCCTGCACGAGACCTTGGCGACTGCCGCTCATGAGTGATTGTTATTAAGATCGAAAGTGTCCCCTTGAGGTAACGGACGATTTTTATCCATATAGAGGACAT
>CAJMRM010000074.1 GCA_905215775.1 uncultured bacterium | reverse complement strand
CAGGAGTAAAATCCACCGCATAAGCGGACGATGGAATTTACTTTTGAAAGTTTTATCTCCACACCTCCCATGAAATATCCTTGCCACCGAATTTCTCTTGTGCTACAATGGAAACAGAAGGACGGAGCAGACCATTTCTTCTCCGCCGGTACCGGGCGGCCTCTGAACGCCGCACCTCCGGTATCCAGACAGACACGTTAATCTGTGTAATCCTAATTTAAAGGAAGGAAAATGAATATGAATCGAATCGATCCACAGTCCTGGAAGGCTGATCTGCCGGAGTTCAAGGAAAAGACAGCCGCTTTTTATGCAGGCGATATGGACAAAACGGCCTATAAGGGCTTTTCCGGCCTGTATGGCAGCTACGCCCAGAAGGGCGGAAAAGCCAGCATGCTGCGGCTCCGTATGACCGCCGGCCGTGTTACAAAAGAAAAATTTGCCTTTGTTGCAGAGGCGGTCCGCACCCATAAGGTGTCCCGGATCCACTTTACCACCTGCCAGACCATCCAGCTTCATGACCTCCAGCAGGAAGCCGTTTTCGATATTATGGAGCGGGCCCTGGACTGTGGGATCGTGACCATGGGCGGCGGCGGAGACTTCCCGAGAAATGTCATGTGCTCTCCTCTCTCCGGCGTGGAAAAGGACGAGTATTTCAACGTGATGCCTTATGCAGAGGCTGCTGCCGATTATCTGATGAATTTCATCAAGGCAGAAAAGATGCCCAGGAAATTAAAGGTGGCTTTTTCCAGCTCACCAAAGAACCTGACCCACGCCACCTACCGGGATCTGGGCTTTGCCGCCAGACCCGACGGAACCTTTGACGTATACAGCGCCGGCGGCCTGGGAAATAATCCCCGCTTCGGCGTAAAGGTCGCAGAGGCCGTGGAGCCGGAAAAGATCCTTTACTATGTAAAGGCCATGTGGCTCACCTTCCGCGCCTACGGAAACTACGAAAACCGCGGCAAGGCACGCACCCGCTATATGCAGGAGGTCCTGGGAGGACCGGAGCAGTATGCAGACGCCTTCCGTGAGAAGCTGGACCAGGTTCTGGCGTCCGGTGAAGATCTGGACTTAACCGTTTCGCTCTGTGAAACCGCTAAAAAAGGCAGCGGCTCCTCCGTCTCCGGCGCCCGCGTGATCCCCCAGAAGCAGGAGGGACTTTATACGGTGGTATGGCATCCCCTGGGTGGCCAGCCCGATCCCGCTGCCTTCTGCGCCCTCAGCGATCTCCTGGCCGGTATGGAGGATGTAGAAATGCGTCTGGCTCCCGACGAGACTGCCTATATCGTAAATCTCACCGGAGACGAGGCAAAGCTGGTCCTGGCCGCCACCGAGGACGGTGCAAAAACCTTATTTGAGACATCCGTAAGCTGCATCGGCGCCAGCATCTGCCAGGTGGGCGTCCGCGACTCCCAGGCGCTTCTTTCCGCCTGCGTTGACGCAGTTCGGGAAGCCGGGATTCCCGACGGAGCCCTTCCCCAGATCCATATCTCCGGCTGCCCCTCCTCCTGCGGTACCCATCAGACCGGAGCCATCGGCTTCCGCGGCGGGGTAAAAATGGTGGACAAAAAGCCAAACCCGGCCTTCGTCCTCTACGTGAACGGAAATGAGCTCCAGGGCGGAGAGACCATGGGACGAGAAGCCGGAACGATTCTGGAAGCCCAGATCCCCGCGTTCTTAGTGGAGCTGGGAAAGACCGTGGCCGCCTCCGGCATGACCTATGCCCAGTGGGCCGCCAAGGATCCCGCTGCCATTGATGCAGTCGCGGCCCCCTATATCCAGTAACTTTTTTAAAGATCATAAAAATGGCAGTCCGGGCGGATATGATCCTGCCCGGGCTGCCATTTTTTTGTTCTCCGGAGCTCTATACCTCCCAGTCGGAATCCAGGAAGCCCTCTCCGTACACCTCTTTGGCCTCTGAAACGATCACAAACGCATCCTCGTCGATGCCGTAAATGATCTTTTTCGCCTTGTAAAACTGCTTCCGGTCCACCACGCAGATCAGAGTCTCCCCTTCCACCTTGGCGTAGCCGCCCCGGCTTTTATAGAAGGTACAGCCCCGGCCCAGGTGCTCCATCAGCTGGTCCCCGATCTCCTGGACCTTTGGCGACATCACCGTCACCATAGTGCTCTTATTCATGCCGTAAAGGATGATATCGATCACATAGGTGGACACCACCATATTGATGAGCCCGTAAAGACCGGATTCAATGTTCCCGAACACCACCATGGACGCGCCGATGATCACCATATCCGTCAGCATCACCGCCGTACCCGTCTGCATATGGGGACGGTATTTCTGCAGCAGCTTGGCCGCAATATCTCCGCCTCCGGTGGTGGAGCCCCGCATAAATACCACCGCCAGGCTGGCGCCCATGAGCACTCCGCCGAAGATACAGGACACCATCTTATCTCCCGTATAGACCGGCACGTAAGGCGTGATGATGAAATCCAGGATCACCGTCAGCACCGCCACCGTCTTCAGCGTTTTTATGGTCCGCCCCTTTCCCAGATATACCCAGGCGGCGATCAGAAGCGGAATATTCACCGCAAACGTCAGGATACCGATGGGCAGGGAGGTGAACCGGTTCAGAAGGATGGCCAGACCGGTGGCTCCTCCGGGAGCGATGTCGATACTGTCAATGAAGCAGTGGAGCGCCACCGCCTGTAAAAATCCCCCGACAATATCATACAGGAAATCCAGCCACAGCTCCCTTGCTTTTCCTTTTACTTTTTTCATACCCCTTTCATTCCTTTCCAGGTAATTGTAAAGCCTCTCTCCTCCAGTATAGCAAAATGTCATACACGCGTCAACGAGGGGACCGTTTACGCCCCCTCGTTCCATAGGATCTTTTTTCCCTCTTAATCTCTCAGGATCTCCGAAATCTTTTCGATCATCTCATCCTCCTTCAGCCGGAACTTGATCTCCACCCGGCGGGATGCGTCCATATCCACCTGGAGCTCCGCTCCCGGAGCCTCTGCGGTATACACCGGATTGCTGAAGGAACGGCCGTTGACCGTCAGTACCTGCTGGAGTCTGGAGATCTCCGTCTCATTTAAGCCGTTGCCTGGATCCAGACAGAATCTGGCAACCGCATTGGCCCGGTTGTAGGAAAGCTGCTGGTTGCTCAGATAGCTTCCCACCGTGTCCGTGTGGCCCTCAATGATGATCTCCGCAATATAATCCTGGTATTCGTCCCTTAAAAGAACACCCAGGTACATGGGGATCGTCTCCCTGAGGGTCTTCTTGCTGGCGTCTGTGAGAACGGCGCTGTTGTAGTTAAAGAGCACGTCCGAGGAAAAGGTGATGGATCCAGTCTGGGCATCCACGGACATGGCCGAATTATTAAAGGCAGACTGGAGAGCCCCGATGATATCTGTCCGGATCCCCACGATGTCCTGGAGCTCGTTTTTCGTCACCTCCAGCTCATTCTGGGCGTCCTCGATCTCCAGATACGCCTTATTTAGCTCCTCCTCTGTCAGGGCCGCCTGGGCGTAAGCCTCCTGGAGCTCTGCCAGGGATTTATTTAATTCTTCATTGGAAAGCTCGATCTTTGCGCGGAAATCCTCCAGCTCCAGAGCCGCCTGATCCAGTTTTGTCTGGGCTGCGTTGAGATCCAGCCTGGCCTGATCCAGATCCACCGTCTTCTGGCGGTAGATCGCCAGGGTGATGGCGATGATCAGCACAAACACCAGAAGCAGCGCCGCCATCATATCCGAGTAGGACTGCCAGTAGCTGTGCTCCGCAAAGGCCTCCCTGTTTTTTCTTCTATTTTTCATACAGATTCCTCATTTGATGAAAGGTATGGATCTGGTTTCCCACGTCTTCGGTCATCTCCCTGCAGGCCGCTGCCAGGTCCTCCTTCTGCTCCCGCAGCTCTCTGGCAAAGGCCTCCTGGCGCTCCATCTCCTGGGCCACCGAGGCCTGGAGGGCGCGGCTGGACTCCATAAGCCTCTCTGCCGCCTCTGTCAGCTGTCTTCCGGATTCGGCATAGGCCATCTGGGCCTCTCCGGCGGATCTCATGGTATCTCCCAGGCTGGCAAAGCTGGCTCCCATGGAATATTCCAGTGTTTCCATTACCTGGGCCACGATCCGCTCCACGCCCCTGGTCTGCTCCTCGGCGTTTCCCTTTAAAAGCTCCATGATCTTTTTCATGGAATCGGCCATTCCCGCCTGGTACACCAGCATGGAGGCTGAATTTTCCCGCTCGGACACCGGCCGGGGAAGAACGCACTGGCGGAAGGCCGTCTGGAAGGCATCCAGCTTTCCGTAAGCGTCTGCCATCAGACTTCTGTATACAAAGTTAAATACCAGGGAGAAAAAGATCCCGTATACCGACGTATGGAAGGCCACCTTCATACCCGAAAGCAGCGGGCCCACATTGTCGGAAATGGTGTAGATATCGCTGCCGTTGAAGGATCCCAGGCCCATGGAAAGCCCCAGGAAGGTTCCCAGGATTCCAAGCCCCGTCAAGGTCCCGCCCATGGCCGAATTAAAATGGACCATGCCCGCCTGATCCAGAAGATCCTCGTTTATGTACTCCCCCACATCGCATACGGAGGGATAGCCGTACCGGGTCTTTAAGGTTTTCATCCGCATCAGGTATTTACCAAACGCATCCTTTAAGGCCGCGTCATAGAACAGCTCATACCGTTCACAATAGCCGGCCCACAGATTTTTTTCTCCGGCCTCCTGGTATTCCTTCTGGATCTCCTCCGCAGCCCGGACCAGCTCGTCCGTACAGCGGTTGAGTCTGGCAAAGCTGAAGCCGCAGACCACGAACAGGATTCCGATCACCAGAAGGAATACGCCGTTGATGACCAGATTCGGAAATGACTCCACGTTTCCCGTAAAGATCCCATTGACGTAAAGGACGAGCGCCGTGGCCAGTACATACAGCACGAACAAAATATAGTATAATTTATTTCTTTTCATCCCCCAACTCCTATCTGTGCCGAAACACGAAACCTTGATCTGCCAGTTACAAAAACTTCCGTTGATTTCCAACTTTCACTCTTAATTTACCATATTTTCTTAATTTCAACAAGATATTATCCGAATTATTATAGAATTTTTTCACAAATCGTAAGATTTTCTCCGCTTATAAAACGAGGACCGGGAAGCAGCCTGAAACAGCCGCTTCCCGGTCCTCGTTCTGATCCGCCGGTTTCTTAAAGAAAGCCTC
>CAJMRM010000073.1 GCA_905215775.1 uncultured bacterium | reverse complement strand
GGAAGAATTTGATGATTCTGTTTTAAATGAGTTTGAGAGAAAAAATCTGGAACTGATTCAGGCTGCTGAGCAGGAATTACAGTAGTATGTAAGGAACAGATGAGAAAAGGAGGAAGAGGAGAGCAGTAATGTTTATTTTACTTATGATTTATTGGATTGCAGGATACTGGGCAACATCGAAAACGATTTATAGAAACTATATTTTGATTGGAAGTATTTAAGGGATAGTTGTAAAGCGTATGATTTGGGGAATGCTTTTGGGGTGGATTCTGATTCCCTGGGCGCTTCTTTCTAGAAAACGTTAAAATATAGAAAACCATAATATAAGGTGTGCTGTTTGAAAAGGCGCAAAGTTTCAGATATATATTATTTCCTTGAAACCAATATAGAATCCAAATTTCAAGGAGGTAGTATTTATGGCAGCAAACGTAGAAACCATGTTTTACACGAGAACAGCACCCTGGCACGGACTTGGAACAAAGGTGCTGGAAGCACCTACTTCCAGTGCGGCTCTTTCTCTTGCGGGGTTGAACTGGAAAGTAATCCAGAAGCCACTTAATACGGAGGATGGAATCCCCATTCCTGGATTCAAAGCCAATTTAAGGGATACAGACAGTCAGGTTTTAGGAGTTGTCTCCGACCGTTATAGGGTTGTCCAGAATGAAGACGCCTTCGCTTTTACAGATGAACTGTTAGGCGAGGGCGTTACCTATGAGACGGCAGGGAGCCTGCAGAACGGCCGCCGGACCTGGATCCTGGCAAAGCTCCCGCAGCGATATATCATCAGCGGGGATGAGATCACGCCCTATCTGGTATTTATGAACAGCCATGACGGCACCGGGGCCATTAAGGCGGCCATGACACCGATCCGTGTGGTCTGCCAGAATACGCTGAACCTGGCGCTTTCCACGGCGAAAAGGAGCTGGTCCACCATCCATACCGGGAACATCCATGGAAAACTCCAGGATGCCCGGAACACGCTTCTGTACGCAGACCGTTACATGGCAGAACTAGGAAAGACCATTGACAAGCTGAACCAGCAGAAGATTTCAGACCGTCAGGCCCTGGAGTATATCGACGCTCTGTTTCCGATGCAGGAAGGGATCAGCGAGATCCAGGAGAAGAATATACTGAAAATGAAAGAGGATATGAAGATCCGGTATTTTGATGCGCCGGATCTTGAGCATGTCGGAAAGAATGCCTACCGGTTTATAAATGCCGTCAGTGATTTTGCCACCCATGCCAGGCCATTAAGGGAGCGGTCCAATTACCGGGAAAGCCTGTTTGGCAGGACGGTGGATGGAAACACCATGATCGATAAAGCGTTTGAACTCGTAAAGGCGGCATAGGGGATCCCGCATGGAACCGACAGGAAAAAATACCGGAAAGGATACAGGATGGACCAGAAAGAATATGAGGATATGATCATCAGTGAAAGAATCCAGATGATCCTGCATGAAAATAGGAAGGATATGGATGATGGAGTGACTGTGACTGCCGAACAGGCACTGTCAGAATTGGATGAGGAGCAGCGCCGCATGATAGAGGACTATCTGGGCAGGCTGATCGTACAGCAGGCGGAGCATGAGAAGGAGATCTATCTCGGAGGGATCCGGGACGGAATCACAATTACCCGGTGGATCATGGGGGATATGTGAACCATCATGGAGTGAGCCAGAAAGGGAGTATCCATTGCGGGTACTCCTTCTTTTTATGGGGAAACGAAAGGAGGTGAGACGGAATGATCGAGATCAACATTTTCATTTTCCTGTAATAGGGAACCTGTGGTCTGCTGGGGCGGCTGCCCTGGAATACCCATTTTTAGTTTTCTGGCATGAGAAATGATCAAGGCTGTCCAGGCGTGTATCTGCTGTAACGGGAAGAATAAAATGCTTGCTGGAAAACAGGTAGTTGGATATAATATATAATGTAAGGGGGCGGTATCCATGACAGATGAAATGAAAAATCTGATTTTGCAGTATGTGGATTCAGTACAGAAGATATATGGAACACACTTAAAACAGGTTATTTTATATGGCTCATATGCCCGGGGTGATTTTACAGAAGATTCAGATGTGGACCTTATGATCCTGGTTGATCTGAATGAGGAGGAGGCTGGGCGATTTTCAGATGAACTTTCTGAACTGGGATTCGAGTATAACGTTGGCCATGATGTCTGGATGATGCCGGTTGTGAAGAATATACAGAATTTCTTCAAATGGAGTGCTGCGTATCCATTTTACAGGAATGTAAAGGAAGAGGGGGTGTCTTTGTATGAAGCTGCCTGACGAACTGGATACTGGCGGTAAATGGGAGCTGGTCTTCCACCGTTTGCAGATTGCAGAAGAAGATCTGGCATCAGCAAATCTGTTGTGGGAATCAGGACAATATAGAGGCGCGAATAACAGGGCGTATTATTCAATTTACCACACGATAGATGCGGTACTTTCAGCAGAAGGCGTTGCGTTTAAGCGTCATAAAGATACACTGGCATATTTTAACAAGAATTATGTGGCATCAGAAATATTCCCGAGAACGATGGGAAGAAGGATCGTGCAGGCAGAAGAAATTCGTCATTCCAGTGATTATGATCCATTTTATATAGCATCCAAAGATGGGACACAGAAACAGATTGAGACGGCGAAAAATCTTTTGGATTATGCCAAAAGATTCATTGCGGAAAAAAGAGAGGCAGAAGAATTATAAAAGGATCCTGAGAGGAGTATCCATTGCGGGTACTCCTTCTTTTTATGGGGAAACGAAAGGAGGTGGGCTTAAATGATCGAGATCAACATTTTCATTTTCCTGTAATAGGGAACCTGTGGTCTGCTGGGGCGGCTGCCCTGGCAGGCCCTTTTTAGTTTTAAATCTGAGAGGATTCACATGGAACAGAAAAAGATCAGACTGCTCCGGCCCGATGAGATCGAGTGCCGGATCGGATCGATCAGTGAAAAGGGATTAAGCCTGCTTTTGTTTATGGATGCGAGAGCGGCACAGAATATCCTGGATGAGACATTCACACCATTCGGATGGCGCAGGACCCACCAGGAGATCGGAGGAAGGCTGTACTGTACGGTAGAAGTATGGGATGAAGAAAAGAAACAGTGGATCAGTAAACAGGATGTGGGGACGGAAAGCTTTGCAGAAAAGGAAAAGGGAGCCGCTTCGGATTCCTTTAAAAGAGCCTGTTTTAACTGGGGGATCGGGAGGGAGCTGTATTCGGCTCCCTTTATCTGGCTCCCGGCGGACCGGGTATGCATCCGTCACGACGGGAAGCGGTATACCACACCAGAGCGGTTTACAGTGGAGTCCATCTCATATGACGGGAACCGGGAGATCTGCGGACTGGAGATCCGGAATGCAGCCAACCATACGGTATTTGTAAAACAGATGCTGGAACCGGCGCAGTCTGGAGAGAAAGACGCAGGACAGGAGAAAGGGTCCCGGACACCGGAAAAGAGCGCCGCAGAGGCGGCCAGGAAGCGGCTCACAGCAAAGATGAAGCGGGATATGCAGAAGGAGCTGGAACGCACCGGAGTTCCCCTGGAGCGGGTCCTGGAGCGTTACAGGCTGGCCGATATCAGCCAGATGACGCCGGAGCATTACCGGGATGCCATGAACGGGCTGAAACGGACCCCGTCCCAGACAGCTGCCTAGGAGAACTGAAAACGAGGAGGTACTATGATGCAGAAACGGACACAGGAAGAGCGGATCCTGGACATGATGAAGCTGCCGGTCCCCAGGAAGAGGGTGGGGATCGTGCACCTGGAGATGGTCAGGGAAAGCAGGACCCTTTATGGAATGAAGAGGTTCCAGAACCCGAAGGATGCGGCAGAGCTGGTGCGTCCCTTATGTGAAAAGTCGGACCGGGAGATGATGCTGGTCCTTTCTTTAAACGGAAGGCTGGAACCGCAGGCCGTAGAGATCGCGGCAGTCGGGGGAGTCAGCTCATGCAGCGTGGATATCAGGAGCATATTCAAACACGCGCTTCTAAGCAACGCGGAGTATGTGATCTGCTTCCATAACCACCCATCCGGAGATCCGGAGCCAAGCCGGGAGGATGAACTGCTCACAGGGCGTATCCGGAGTGCCGGAGAGCTTCTGGGGATGGAGCTGGTGGACCATATCATCCTCGGGGAAGGGAATGCTTATTACAGTTTCAGAGACCATGGGAGGCTGTGCGGGGACGGCAGCTTCCCCGCCGCGTAAACAGAGTTATGAGGAGGAGAAATGATGACAGGGATGAAAGCGTTTGCAGAACAGATTGCAGGAGTCATGAACAAGGAAGAAAAAGGGGGACTGGAATTCAGGACATGGAAGCGTTTGAAAAATAACGGGATCGAGGCCTGCGGGATATTCGCTGCCGGTAACGGAAGGATCGTATCGCCGATCATTTACCTGGAGCCGTTTTATGATGCATACCGGAAGGGGATCCCGATGGAGGAGATCACTGGCAGGATCCGGAAGATCATAGAGGGTGCAGAAGGCCTGGATATGGAGAAGGTGCATATAATGGAACAGTTTGAGTCAGCGGCGCAGAGGGTGATGTTCCGGCTTGTGAATGCGGACATGAACCGGGAACTGCTAAAACAGGTCCCCCATATACGGATCCTGGATCTGGCGGTGGTATTCTGCGTCCGTCTGGGAAAAGGAAACGGGGGAAGCTTTACAGCAATGGTTACCCGGGAGATGGCAGACCAGTGGAAGATCACGCCGGAAGAACTCTGGAAGTTGGCATTAGCCAATTCAAGAAGGGAGCTTCCGCCGGTGCTCTGGGGGAGCGGGGGAATGCTGGAAGAGGAGGATGGCGGTGGTACATGGAGTGCCAGAGGCGGTTTCATGTATGTACTGTCCAACCGGGAAAGGTCCTGGGGAGCCGGATGCATCCTGTATCCGGGCGAACTGAAAAGGGCTGCCTCCAGGCTGGGCGGGGATCTGATCGTGCTGCCCTCCAGTGTCCATGAAACCATGATTTTTGTACGGACAGGGGAGGAGGATCCGGAGCTGTTTGGCCGGATGATCTCTGAGGTCAACCGGAAGGAGGTGGCCAGAGAGGAGTGGCTGTCCTTCCAGGCATACGGTTACAGCCTGGAAGAAGACCGTCTCATGCTGCTTTCAGAGATGCCACCGGTGGAACAGCCGGAGGAGGTTATGGACCAGGCGGGTATGGATACGGTCCAGGTGTGACAGCCTGCTGGGAAGAAACAGAGCGAAGCCAGATGACAGAGAGGGGACGGCGGAGGACCGTTCCCTTTTTTAAGGAGACCAGCTATGAAAAGTCAAGTATAAATTAGCCAGAAATTCATTTTTTC
>CAJMRM010000072.1 GCA_905215775.1 uncultured bacterium | reverse complement strand
CAGAGGAGAATCTGAAGGAGGCGTCCATGATCCAGGGGATCGGCCTGGTGGGAGCCGGGGATCTTAAGAGCCTTATGGAGCTCCTTAAGGGAGCGGGTCCCATAAAAGAG
This sequence comes from uncultured bacterium, assembly GCA_905215775.1. Lineage (GTDB taxonomy): Bacteria > Bacillota > Clostridia > Lachnospirales > Lachnospiraceae > Alitiscatomonas. The sequence continues at coordinate 5,999 of CAJMRM010000072.1, read as the reverse complement.
TATGAGCGCCTGGAAGGCCCGGAAACGGACCCGGGACAGGAGAAATACGCCGGGGATTTTTCAGAGGTCAATGGGCAGAAGGTTTTGCGGCGGGCAGCTGAGGTGGCGGTGGCCGGGATGCACAATCTCCTGATGATCGGCCCGGCGGGATCTGGAAAGACCATGGTGGCCAGGAGGCTTCCGACGATCTTTCCGGCAATGACCCAGGAGGAACGGATCGAAATTTCAAAAATATACAGTGTCTGCAATCTTCTTAGCGGGGAGGAGCCTCTGATCCGGAGACGGCCCTTCCGGGCGCCCCATCATACGGTATCGGCCCAGGCCCTGACCGGCGGAGGGAGCCGTCCAAAGCCCGGGGAGATATCCCTGGCTACGGGAGGGATCCTGTTTCTGGACGAGCTTCCGGAAATGAGCCGGGGGGCCCTGGAGGCCCTGAGACAGCCTCTGGAGGAGCGCCAGGTCACCATCTCCCGGGTTTATGGAACATGCAGCTACCCGGCTGACTTCCAGCTTGTGGCAGCCATGAATCCATGCAGATGCGGCCACTATCCGGATCTGTCCAGATGTACCTGTACCGCGGGAGAGGTGAACCGGTATCTGGGAAAGATCTCCGGGCCGCTTCTGGACCGGATGGATATCTGCGTGGAGGCCCAGGCGGTGACCTATGAGGAGATGGAGGGAAAGGCAGAAAATGAGAGCTCGGCATCCATCCGCGCCAGGGTAGAGGCGGCCCGGGCCATCCAGAGAGAGCGTTTCAGGGGGCTTTCCATCCGGTGCAACGGGGAGATGGGAGGAGGACAGATCCGCCGGTTCTGCCCACTTAATAAGGAAGAAAGTGAATTCATGGAGCATATTTTTTTCAGTCTGGGAATTTCCATCCGGATGTATGGGAAGATCCTGAAGGTGGCACGGACGGCGGCAGATCTGGACGGCCGGGAACAGATCCTCACAAAGGACCTCAGCGAGGCCGTATCCTATGTGCGGATCCGGCAGCGGTACTGGAAAAACGGTTAGGGGGAGGAAGATGACAGAAAAAGAATACCTTTATCTGCTCCTCCACGCACCGGGGACCGGAGCGGTCACAGCCCAAAGGCTGTATGAACATTTTGGCAGCTATGAACGCATATGGAAGGCGGAAAAAAGGGAGCTGGAGCTGTCGGGGCTTTTAAGCCATGGAAGGCTTTCCGGACTTTTGGCAGCCCGGCTGCGGGAAGAAGGGATCCGGGAGGAATTTGCGGGCCTGGAAAAAAGGGGGCTGCGGTTTATAGCCTGGTGGGAGGAGGAATATCCCAGACGGCTCCTTCCCTTCAGGGACCGTCCGGCGGGGCTGTTCGTCCGGGGCACGCTTCCGGCGGAGGACCGGTTCACGGCGGCCATCATAGGGGCCAGGGGCTGTACGGAGCTGGGCCGGCAGACCGCAGAGCGGCTGGCCTTCCGGCTGGCGGAGGCAGGTGTCCAGGTGATCAGCGGCCTGGCCCTGGGCATCGACGGAGCGGCCCATAAGGGCGCGCTGGAGGCGGGAGGGAGGACCTTTGCGGTCCTGGGCTGCGGAGCCGACCGGTGCTATCCCAGGGAAAACTATGGATTGTTTCATAAAATGGAAACACAGGGAGGCATCCTGTCTGAGTTTGTACCCGGCGCCAGCCCGCTTCCCATGAATTTTCCCATGAGGAACCGGATCATCAGCGGTCTTTCGGACGCGGTCATCCTTGTGGAGGCCAGGGAAAAAAGCGGCTCTCTGATCACTGCCGACCTGGCTCTGGAACAGGGGAAAGAGGTATTCGCCGTCCCGGGGCGGATCACAGATCCCTTAAGCCGCGGCTGCAACCGTCTGATCCAGACCGGAGCCGCCGTCTGCCTGGGGCCGGAGGATGTGCTGGAGGCCTTTGGGATAAAATTTGAAAAAAAGCCGGACTCTTGTAAAAAAACAGAAAAGAGGCTTGCAAAGAATGAAAATATGGTGTATAGTTTCTTAGATTCGCGGTCCGGAACCCTGGAAGAGATCATGGATACGTGCGGTTTATCCGTCACGGAAACAATGGAATGTTTACTGAAGCTGGAACTGATGGGACTGGTCCAGGGGAGCGGGGATCAATATTATTGCAGAAAGTTGTGAGGTTTGTATGGCCAGTAATCTTGTGATCGTAGAGTCTCCTGCAAAGGTGAAAACTATAAAGAAATTTTTAGGATCCAGCTATGAGGTGGACGCGTCCGGCGGTCATGTGCGGGATTTCCCCAAAAGCCAGTTCGGCATTGATGTGGACAATGATTTTGAACCGAAATATATTACGATCCGTGGAAAGGGCGAGGTCCTTGCCAGGCTGAGAAAGGAAGTAAAGAAAGCCGATAAGATCTATCTGGCAACGGACCCGGACCGGGAGGGGGAAGCCATCTCCTGGCATCTCTTAAAAGCGCTGAAGCTGGATGAGGTAAAGGATAAGAAGGTATACCGGATCAGCTTCAACGAGATCACGAAAAACGCGGTGAAAACGTCCCTTAAGGAGCCCAGAGCCATCGATATGAATCTGGTGGACGCCCAGCAGGCCAGACGTATGCTGGACCGGATGGTGGGATACAGCATCAGCCCGATCCTTTGGGAAAAGGTAAAAAGAGGCTTAAGCGCCGGCCGTGTCCAGTCGGTGGCCCTGAGGATGATCTGCGACCGGGAGGACGAGATCGCGGCCTTTATCCCCGAGGAGTACTGGAGCCTGGAGGCGGGACTTAAGGCACCGGGAGCCAGGAAGCCTATGACTGCCAGGTTCCACCACGACCAGAATGGAAAGACTGAGATCCGGAGCCGTGCCGAGATGGAGGAGATCCGGAGCAGTCTGGAAGGCAGAAAGTTCCTGGTGGAGGAGATCAAAAACGGGGAAAGGACCAAAAAGCCCCCGATCCCCTTTACCACCAGCACCATGCAGCAGGAGGCCTCCAAGGCGCTGAATTTTTCCACCCAGAAGGCCATGCGCGTTGCCCAGCAGTTATATGAGGGAGTGGACGTGAAGGGCCATGGCACCATCGGTCTTATCACCTATCTGAGGACCGACTCCACCCGTGTGGCAGAGGAGGCAGACCGGACGGCCAGAGCCTTCATTGAGGAACAGTACGGAAGCCAGTACGTTTCCCGGCGGGAGGGAGAAAAAAAGACCTCCGGAAAGATCCAGGACGCCCATGAGGCCATCCGTCCCACCAACATTGCGCTGACCCCGGCACAGGTGAAGGAATCCCTGTCCAGGGACCAGTTCCGCCTATACCAGCTGATCTGGAAACGGTTTGCCGCCAGCCGCATGGCAGCAGCCGTTTATGAGACCACGTCCGTAAAGATCGGCGCAGGCGGGGTGCAGTTTACCATGACGGCCTCCAGGGTGAAATTTGACGGCTTCATGTCAGTCTATATGGAGGCCGACGACAAGGAGGAAAAGAACCAGCTTCTGGCAAAGCTGGAAAAGGGCCAGGAGCTTGAGCTGGTAAGCCTGGAAGACGCACAGCACTTTACCCAGCCGCCGGCCCACTATACGGAGGCCTCCCTGGTAAAGGCCCTGGAGGAACAGGGCATCGGACGTCCCAGTACCTATGCGCCCACCATCACCACGATCCTGTCGAGACGGTACATCACCAAGGAAAATAAGAATCTCTATGTGACGGAGCTGGGAGAGGTGGTAAACCGGATCATGAAGCAGTGCTTCCCCAGCATTGTGGACCTTACCTTCACGGCGAACCTGGAATTCCTTCTGGACAGCGTGGGAGAGGGAAGCACCAACTGGAAGACCGTTGTAAGAAACTTTTATCCGGATCTCTGCGAGGCGGTCGAGGAAGCAAAGGAGACCCTGGAAACTGTCCATATTGCCGATGAGGAGTCTGATGAGCTGTGCGAGCTCTGCGGAAGGCGCATGGTCATCAAATACGGCCCCCATGGAAAGTTCCTGGCCTGCCCCGGCTTCCCCGAATGCCGCAACACAAAACCGTATTTTGAAAAAACGGGCATCGCCTGTCCAAAATGCGGAAAAGAAGTGGTCATCAAAAAGACGAAAAAAGGAAGAAAATTTTACGGCTGCGAGGGGAATCCGGAATGTGATTTCATTTCCTGGCAGAAGCCGTCCAAAGAGAAGTGTCCGGAATGCGGAAGCTATATGGTTGAAAAGGGAAATAAGCTGGTATGCTCCAATGAACAGTGCGGTTTTGTGAAAAATAGACAAGACTCATAGGGGGAAATGTGACACCTTTATGAAATAAAGGATAAATATTTCTTAATTAAACGAAAAAGTCTTGATATTCATGAAATATCGTGTTACAATTCTCGTGAAAGAACATTTTTGCTATACGATATTGTGAAGAGAAGGAGGTTTTCGGATAATGAGTGTGGAATTATTGGACAAGACCCGAAAAATTAACAAATTACTTCATAACAACAATTCGCACAAAGTGGTATTCAACGATATCTGTAAGGTACTGAGCGAGATCTTACTGTCAAATATCCTGGTGATCAGTAAGAAGGGAAAGGTTCTTGGAGTGAGCATCTGTCCGGAGGTGGATGAGATCCACGAGCTGATCGAGGACAAGGTGGGCGGCTATATTGATAAAATGCTCAATTAACGTCTGTTAAGCGTACTTTCCACAAAAGAAAACGTAAATCTCGCCACACTGGGATTTGCAGAGGAAAATGTAAAGAAGTACCAGGCGATCATCACACCCATCGATATTGCCGGAGAGCGTCTCGGAACATTGTTCATCTATAAAGCAGATGAGCAGTATGACATTGACGATATCATTTTATGCGAATACGGTACCACTGTGGTGGGCCTGGAAATGATGCGCTCCGTCAACGAGGAGAATGCGGAGGAGACCAGAAAGGTGCAGATCGTAAAATCGGCCATCAGCACCCTTTCGTTTTCAGAGCTGGAAGCCATCACTCACATTTTTGACGAGCTGGATGGAAATGAGGGGATCCTTGTGGCCAGCAAGATCGCAGACCGTGTGGGGATCACCCGTTCCGTTATCGTAAATGCCCTGAGGAAATTTGAGAGCGCCGGCGTGATCGAGTCCCGGTCCTCCGGTATGAAGGGAACGTATATCAAGGTCCTTAACGATGTGATCTTTGATGAGTTAAAGAACCTGAAAAAGACGGGCAACAAGTAGATCAGCCCGCGGAATATGGAAAAGAGAGCGCTTCCGGTACAGGACGGCGCTTTCTTTTTTGCAAAAGAATGTGAAAAAACACTTGCACACCGGGAATACTTATGTTATATTTGAAAAGCTGACAATATGCACGTCTGCGGATTCTGAAAATGGTGCTGCCGGGCCCCGGCGGTCTTTGAGGAAGTCAGATGCAGGCGGAAGAAAAAAACCATATGGAGGAAAGAAAATGAGCGTTATTTCAATGAAGCAGCTTCTGGAAGCCGGCGTACATTTCGGCCACCAGACAAGAAGATGGAACCCCAAAATGGCTCCGTACATCTACACTGAGAGAAATGGTATCTACATCATCGATCTTCAGAAATCCGTAGGCAAGGTTGACGAGGCTTACAAGGCCATCGCTGACATCGCTGCAGACGGCGGCACCATCCTCTTCGTAGGAACAAAGAAGCAGGCCCAGGATGCCATCAAGACAGAGGCAGAGCGCTGCAACATGTTCTATGTAAACGAGAGATGGCTGGGCGGCATGCTCACCAACTTCAAGACCATCCAGTCCAGAATCGCAAGATTAAAAGCAATCGAGAAGATGGCTGAGGACGGAACCTTCGACGTACTTCCCAAGAAGGAAGTAATCGCTCTTAAGAAAGAGTGGGAGAAATTAGAGAAGAACCTGGGCGGCATCAAGGAAATGAAGAAGATCCCGGATGCAATCTTTGTTGTAGATCCGAAGAAGGAAAGAATCTGCGTACAGGAAGCCCACACTCTGGGAATCCCGCTGATCGGTATCGCTGATACAAACTGCGATCCGGAAGAGCTGGATTATGTGATCCCGGGTAACGACGACGCTATCAGAGCTGTTAAGCTGATCG
>CAJMRM010000071.1 GCA_905215775.1 uncultured bacterium | reverse complement strand
GTCAAGAACTTTTTTTAAATTTCTTTTTGATTTCTTTCCGAAACCCTTGGGTTTCTTTCAGAAGTCTGTCCCGGTCGCTTGGGACGGGTATTAGAATACCAGATGTCCCGCCAAATGTCAACACCTTTTTTCATTTTTTTTTGCATTTTTCGCGTTTCTTTTTTCTATTCCTTTTATATATACAAGATAAGGGGACATATCCCGCCTCTGGTACAAGATATGCCCCCTGTCTTTTATCTCTCCGCTTTCCGGTATACGACCCGCCCGTCAACGACCGTCATGACCGGAAGCGTCGTCCGGATCTCTTCTTCCGCACAAGTGAAAATATCCGTATCCAGAACCGCCAGGTCCGCCAGATATCCCGGCTTTAACCGCCCCTTGAAATCCTCCGCAAATTCATTATAAGCGGAACCAATGGTATAGGCGTCCACCGCATCCTCGATCCCTACCCGCTCCTCCGGGAAAAAGCCTCCCTCCGGCCATCCCTTCTGGTCCTTGCGGGTCACAGCCGAATAAAGATTCGGGAAGGGATTGCAGTCCTCCACCGGAGAATCCGTACCATAAGAGACATGGATCCCCAGCTTCTTTGCCGTCCCAAAGGCATAGGAGGTACTGCTCAGCTCCTTTCCGCACCGGTCCACCACCACATGCATATCGTAATCCAGAAAGATCGGCTGATAGCAGATCAAAATGTCATCTCTGGCGATCCGTTCCATCATTTCCCGATCTGTGATCTGACAATGGATCAGAGCATGGCGCAGAGGATTCTTTCCGTCATGGAGCACCCTCTCATAGCTTTCGATCACATCCTCAATAGCCCTGTCTCCGATCACATGGGTCACCACCTGGATCCCCGCTTCATCCGCCAGACGGCAGAATTCATCCATCTCTTCTTTTGTGATACACTCCACCCCGCGGTTTCCCGGATCGTCCTGGTACTCCGTCCGCATGGCCGCCGTCCGTCCGCCCAGGGAACCGTCCTTAAAAAGCTTCAAGGGCCCCAGCGCCAGCATCCCCGGGTTCTTATAGACCCCGTGCTTAAACTCCCCATTGTTCACACATTCCCGGAACTCCTCCAGGGACTGGATGCACGCCTGATGCCGGTAGCGCAGAGGACACAGCCCCTCGTCGTAGATCTCATGAAGCATACGGAACGTATCGTCCCGGGAAATAAAGGCATTGCCCACATCATTGGACTGGACACTGGTAATGCCGTGGGCCACAGCGTACTCTGCGGCGTTTAAAAACATACGCTTATCGTCCTCAAGAGTATATTTCGGGATCAGGCCATTGACCAGCTCCATGGCATTTTCAGTGAAGATCCCTGTGGGCACGCCATTTTCATCCACCTCGATGGTGCCGCCATCCACATGGCGCATCTCCTGGTCCAGTCCCAGAAGCTCAATGGCCCTGCTGTTGGCCGCCGCCACGTGACCGCAGATCCTCTGGAGCACCACCGGAACCTCCGTGGAGATCCGATCGAGATCATAGCGGCCCGGCATCCGTTTTTCCCCGGTAAACAGGTCCTGGTTCCAGCCCTTTCCCGCGATCCCCTGCTTCGCCGTTTCCGGATTCTGGCGGACGAACTCCTTCACCCGCTCCACCATTTCATCCACAGAGCTTACTCCCGTAATGGGGGCAGTTGCAAAATCCATCCCCACATTCAGAAGGTGCATATGGCTGTCGTTGATCCCCGGAATCACCGTGCGGCCCTCCAGGTCAATGATCTCTGCGCCATCCAGACCTTTTCCAGGGCCCTCCGGGGCCCCCGCTGCCTTCCAGACCTCCGTTTCCGTTCCCACGGCCCGGATCACTCCGTCCTCCGCATAAAGCGCCTGGGCAAACCGGCCTCTCTCCACATAGATCTTTCCGTTCCTTAATACCAATTTTCTCATGGTCTTCCCCTCCCGTTTCTTCTATTATAATACAGGCCTTCTTCTGTCCTTCCGCACAAACGGCGGCCGCACCGCATCCTCTGTCAGCAGGCCATACCGCTCCGGATGGCGGTAAGCATTTCCATGTACCTCCTGGCGGCGGTAAGCCCGCAGGAGCTCCAGATCAAATTCCGCCATCCAGACCCCCTCTGCTCCGTCCGCTTCCAGAATACACATATCCCTGGAAGCTTCCTCCTCCGGCAGATATGCCACGCCGTCGAAGGCCGATGAATGGCCGTTGCAGTCCGGCTTTCCCTGGGGATAATTGCAGGTGGCGATCCCCATCATATTCTCATACGCCCTTCCCCGAAGCTGGGAGAGACGGTTGATCTCCATAGGGCAGGCATTGGGAACCAGTACGATCTCCGCCCCCTTCAGCATCAGGATCCGGGCGCTCTCCGGGAATTCCCGGTCATAGCAGATCATGGCCCCCACCCGGACAGCGCCGGCCTCCGTGTCCAGGTCTGCCGTACAAAACTCCTCCCCCGGTGTCAGACGGCCTTCATCCTCAAAGTCACAGGTATGGACCTTTGCATAGGACAGCACGCATTCCCCATGGCGGTCCAGCAGAAGCAGCGTGTTCCTCGGCCCCTTCGGATGCCGCTCCAGGATCGTGATCCCGATGGCCATAGACAGCTCCCGGGCCGCGCCGGCAAAGGCTTTAACGAAGGGACCGTCCGCTGCCACTGCCTTACGTTCCAATTCCTCCACACTTTCTGGAATATCATAACCGCAGCTCCACATTTCAGGGAACAGAGCAAGGTCAGCCCCGGCCTTTTTTGCCTCCTGGCACCAGGCAATTCCTTTTTCCAGATTTTCCTCCAGACTGTTTCCCGGAAGGATCTGGAGCAGCGCAGTCTTAAAACAGCTCCGGCTCCAGCGCTTCTCATAGGAAGGATGGTAAAGTCCCGTAGGGCTGTAAAATTCTTCTCCCGTATATTTAAATCCCAGCCGCTCCAGCAATCTTCTGGATCCGTTATTTTCCGGATGGCGGCCCGCAAAAAGGCCCTCGGCATTCAGCTCCGAGCACGCGTACCACATGACCGCCCGGCAGGCCTCCCCGGCGATCCCCCGTCCCCAGAATTCCGGCTTCAGATGGACTCCCATCTCATACATCCGGCCTCCGTGGGGCCTTAATCCGCAGCAGCCGGCCAGGCCTCCTGTTTCCAGATCAAAGACCGGCCAGTACTGGACATGATGCCGCCGCCCGTTTTCCACCTCCAGAGCCAGCCGCTCCCGTACCTCCTCATCTGAAAACTGCCCGGCAGCACAGATGTACCGGCACACCTTCGGGTCCTCCCAGAGGCTCTTTGCCAATTCCAGATCCCCTTCTGTCCACCAGGAAAAGCCAAGCCGTTCTGTCGTCAGAAAATATTCCCGTTTCATTTTTCCTGTTCCTCCATAAAACATCCGTCCTCATGGGCCCATATCACTCCCACCGCCTGGAGATAGGCATAAATGATCGTAGTCCCCACAAATTTCATTCCCCGTTTCTTAAGGTCCGCCGATATGGCATCTGACAAGGGAGAGCTGGTCCTGCCCCTCTCACAGACCACCCTTCCTCCGGTCCAGCCCCAGAGATATTCCGAAAAGCTTCCGTATTCCTTCTGGATTTCGTAAAAAACCGCCGCGTTGGTCACAGCCGCCCGGATCTTCAAACGGTTTCTTATGATCCCAGGATCCCTCTGCAGCTCCTCCAGCTTCTCTGCATCATAGGCCATGACCGTTTTCAGGTCGAAGCCATCAAAGGCCCGGGAAAATGCCTCCCGTTTATTCAGCACACACTCCCAGGACAGCCCTGCCTGGAATCCCTCTAAAACCAGCATTTCAAACAGCTTCCTGTCATCATGGACCGGAACGCCCCACTCATGATCGTGATAATGGATATACCGTTCATTTTCCGGATTGGCCCACCGGCACCTGATCTTTCCGTCCTTCCACTCCATAGTATCCCCCTCTTAAAGCGCCGTCCCCTTTTGGGGTATCGAAAAACGAGACACATCCACGCCCTCATGATCCAGCAGCCAGATCTTCCGGTCCAGACCGCCGGCATATCCCGTAAGACTCCCTCCGGCTCCCACCACCCGGTGGCAGGGGATAATGATGGAAACCGGATTATGGGCCAGGGCTCCGCCTACGGCCTGTCCGGACATGGTAGCCCTGCCCATCCGCGCTGCCGCTTTTTTTGCCAGGCCGCCGTAGGTCGTAACGGTTCCATAAGGGATCTCGCAGAGAAGTCCCCAGATCAGCCTCTGGAATTCCGTTCCCTGCGGCGCCAGTGGAAGCTCGTCCGGACATGGCTTCTGGCCGGAAAAATACCGGTCCAGCCATTTCCTGGCAGTTTCCAATACCGCAGGCTCCGGCCCCGTTTCCCAAGCCATTCCAGTCCCGTTCTCTCCTCCGAAATGTTTCTGTCCCTGGATCCGGAGTCCCGTCAGATGCTTTCCATCACTCCCAAGGGTCAGGAGACCGACCGGAGAATCATACGATGCAGCGTAGTACATAAAAGTCCTCCTTATTACAAAAAAAGCCATTCCATAAAAAGTATGGAATAGCTATGTTTATATTTTTATGTATCAAAAAAGCACGAGACGGGATTCGAACCCTAGATGAATTCAAAAAAACAAGAAAACACAGGAGGTCTGAGAGCCGTTCTTTTGTACTCTACCCCGTACTCTACCCCAATAATCAATAGCCTTCCATATCTTAGCATATCGGAAAACCGGCAGTCAAGGGGCTGCGAAGCAGATTCTATTTACCCTTGACGGCTGGCTCCAGTATAAAATCAATCCCCATAATATTACAGTAGGTTGATAGACGCATTTCATCTATCAACCTCTTGTCTACTTTTATCTGGTATGATTTCAACAACATCCTCAACTTTGCAATCAAGAATCGTGCAAAGTTTTTCCAGAGTCAAAACTGTAACATTTTTATTATGCTGTAAATTATAAAGCGTTTTACTTTCAATACCGGCATGAATCAGTTTATATGTAGAAAAATCTTTAGCTTTCATTGTAGCCCACAATGGATTATAATTATACATGGAACACTCCTTCTATATAAGAAGGTATCCTAAAAACTATCTATTGCATATACCGATTATAATCTGTATAATGAGACTAAATCATAAATCAATCAAAACAATAGAAAGGCAGGCATGAAATGAAGAAAGTCATTATAACAACAGGAGCCTTAATGTTACTTACAATGGCTCCCATAGCTCAGAATAACCCATTAGGACAGTTCTTAAATGAAGTTAGCTGTACGATGGAGGTTCAAGCAGCAGAACTTCCCTACTCTATTTATTGGGAGACACAGGCAGATGGAAGTTGGAAGTATCGTCTTAATACAGGAGGATATGCTTCTGGATGGATTCAAGATGAAGTAGATAAAAACTGGTATTACATGGATGAATCCGCTACAATGCAGTCTGGAGTTTATAAGTCTTATGGTAAGTATTATCTACTATCAGAGATACACGATGGGCATTATGGGCATCTAGTTAAAAATGGAGAGGTTTATCAAGGCATAACCATATCAGCCAGCACCAATGCAGATGATGAAGGAGCATTATCCGATTCCACCTTATCAGCATTAAGAGGTGTTGGTTTAAACGTAGACAATGTTCCTGACATATCCGGTAGTCAGCACGTATCCGATGGTCAGATAGCAACCCCTTCACCAGCTCCTCAGCCCAACAAACCTTCTTGGGAGGGCAAGAGTGATATGGATCTAACGCAACAAGAGCTGGCCGACAAGTATTTTGGTGGCGGTGGCGTCAAGCCGGGTGGAACAGGAGCAAAGGGTCATCTATACAACTAGTCATTCTCATATGTAAGGAGGCTAATAGCTTCCTTACATGCCATTATTAAACAATTTGGAGACAACTATTATGAAGAACAAGTTTAAAAGAATCATTATTACAACAGGAGCATTATTGATGATGACAATGGCTCCGATTAGTCAAGCAAATTCGTTAGGGCAGTACTTAAACGAGATGACAACTATTACAGCACAGGCAGCAGAGCTTAATCAATCTCCTCGTTGGCATACAGATTCCAATGGTGTCTGGTATTTAAAGAATGAGGCTGGTACTGGAAATGTAGTGAACAGTTGGTTTCAAGATTTAGATGGCTCTTGGTACCTCCTGGCTCCCAATGATGGACATATGTATGCAGGATTGATTCACGATACATTAACGGATAAGTGGTATTACTGTCAGACAGAACACGATGGCTATTATGGCAGAATGGCTCATACAGATGGTGTTTATACGGTAAACAATCAGCAAGTACATTTAACATTCAATCAGAACCATGACGGTACATCTGGAGCAATTACATCTGGTTTATCTAGCTTACAGTCAACTGGAGTAGCTTCTCAAGATGTAGATGGACTTCCAACAGAGAGTACAGGAGCAAATACTGGTGGATCTGGACAGAGTATTGGTAATACAGCACCTCAGTCACAGAATCAGCCAGCAGATAATAGTGGTTTAACAGATTTAAGTAGTGGAGCAGAGCGAATCCCGTTAGCTCCGACAGATAAATCTCCGATCGGAACGAAGAGAGATGGATATACATTACACTGGAGCGGGTGTTCAGAGGAAGCTCCGTACTGGTCTAAGGATGCTGTGCAAGGAGACTATGCTGGAGATTTAACTCCTGGGGGACATTGGGACTTCTACTAAAATATAGTCTATAAAACTAAATATTTGGCATTATAAGGAGTTGATCTGGAAGGTCAGCTCCTTAACTGCATTTTAAGAGCTTTTTAAGAGATCTGCTACTTACAAATTAGCTTGTTTATATGTACTGACTGGAAGAATTTTTAATGGCAGAGAGCTGGTTGGAATCAAGCTTGTAAATAAGCTTGTTTATATGTAGTGATAAATTTTTATTTTTAATTTATTGAAGGAGTAAAGTTTATCATGACATATATTAGATAAGAGTATCCCCATCTATTGCGAATCCTAGCAGCCAAGAGCCAGCCAACCGGCGGGCGGAGTAGAGCGACCGTGGAGCGGCACTCCGTCCAGATGGGCGGCGGCTCTGGCTGCTGACCAAAAGATAGGGGGAGTATTACCCCTATCTTTTGTGTCATGTACCACCCTCCCCCAACCCCGCATAAAATAAGGCTTTGCGCCACCTCAACCTGTCACAAGCGATTTGTACCAGTGCCAATCTTATGTGACATCCCCCAGACAATCGAACACATCTAATTTTTGAGACGGTTTTCAACCGTCTTTTTTTATGCCCTTCTCGGCGATTTCCGCCAGTTACTCTTTTCTTATTTTCTTGCAATTCATTATTTCCATTACAAAAGTTCTACGATTCAATATATCCGCAAACAATTCGTTTTTTCTACGACATATCCATTTTTTGACGCCGACATGTCCTTTCGTTGAGAGCATGTCTATTTTTGCTTCACGACTTGTTTTTCGACAGTTTTATATAAGCCTCCATAAATAAAAAAAGGAGGACTGAGCATGAACAACCAGTCAAATTTATTTGAAAATTCTGATATTTTCAAGGAGGCAACTAATAACAAAAAGCACAGGGACGGGCGCCACGATAACGAAAAATCTTATGAAGCATCCAGACCATACGAAATTAAAAACGATGCAAAAAATAATAAAAATGATAATGAAGAAATTATAAAACCATTTGACGTTTTAATCGACGACGTTCATATAACTGTTTTTAATAATATGAATGCTCTTTCTGAAGAAAAAGATAGTTCTATCGCAAAGCTACATAGAAACTGTTTCCCTAACATGAAAAGAGATGTTGTATATAGAGCCTTTTCTTGTAAAGGATGTCTGCCTGTCAATTTCCTGCTTGAACTTGCAAATCAACGAGGAATTACCCTGACTTCACTAATTACAGGAACCGTAGGTATAAAAGAACAACCTTATGATATTGATGATGTATTTGCAAAAATCAAAGAAGCATTCAAGACCACTTCTATCTCTGACTTA
>CAJMRM010000070.1 GCA_905215775.1 uncultured bacterium | reverse complement strand
GCCATCGGCGCATTATCTCCGCCAATGGGTACGCTGATGTTCGTTACCTGTTCCATTACCAAGTGTAAGACTGCGGCATTCATTAAGGAGGCAGTTCCGTTCTACATCCTTCTTGTGGTCAACCTGCTGCTTCTCACCTGGTTCGAGCCGTTTACCACCTTCCTGGTAAACCTGTTCTATTAATAAAGAGCCCTGCTTCCAAATGGAGGTGGCTTCACCTGCCGGATGGATGGTCATACATTCATCCGGCAGATTTTTTAAGAAAGTCGAGGAAATTTTCATGGAACGTTTAAATTATGAAGTGTTAAAAAAATCCGGCTATGACGGATATGTATTAAAGGATGCGCCGGAGAAGGTGCTTCAGTTCGGAGAAGGAAACTTTTTACGGGCGTTCGTGGATTACTGGTTCGACCTGGCCAATGAAAAGGCCGGCTGGAATGGAAAATGCTGTCTGGTACAGCCCATTGCTCCGGGTCTTGCAAAGATGATCAACGAGCAGGAGGGCCTTTATACCCTGTATCTCCGCGGAAGCGAAAACGGCCAGAAGGTGGATGCAAAGCGTGTGATCTCCAGTGTGAGCCGCTGCTTAAATCCCTATGAGGCCGACGACTATAAAAAAATGATGGACGTGGCCGCCAGCGACGATCTGGAGATCATCGTTTCCAACACCACAGAGGCAGGCATCCAGTACGATCCCTCCTGTAAAAAGGACGACTGCCCGCCGTCCAGCTTCCCGGCAAAGCTGACCCAGGTTTTATATCACCGCTACAAAGCCGGAAAGCCGGGAATCGTCATGTTAGCCTGTGAGCTCATCGACAACAACGGAAAAGAGCTGTTAAAGTGCGTGAACCAGTACATCGGCCAGTGGGGGCTGGAGGACGGCTTTAAGAAATATGTGAATGAGGAGTGTACCTTCTGCGGCTCCCTGGTGGACCGGATCGTACCGGGCCGTATCCGCGACGAGAAGGAAGTGGCTGAGCTGGAAGAAAAGCACGGCTATGCAGATCCCCTGCTGGATGTGGGAGAGGTATTCGGCGTATGGGTCATCGAAGGCGATGAGAGGTTAAATGACGTGCTGCCCTTTAAGAGGGCCGGCCTTTTAGACAAGGTATTCGTGACTCCGGATATGAGCCCCTATAAAAAGAGAAAGGTGCGTATCTTAAACGGCGCCCACACAGGCTTCGTTCTCGGCGCATACTTGGCAGGCGAAAACATCGTCCGCGATTGTATGAACGACGAGACCATCAAAGGCTTTATGAATAAGATGCTCTATGACGAGGTGATCCCGACCCTTCCGCTGGATAAGAACGACCTGATGCAGTTTGCCGCCGCTGTGGAGGACCGGTTCAACAACCCCTTTGTGAACCATGAGCTCATGAGCATTTCCTTAAATTCCACCTCCAAGTGGAAAGCCCGGAATATGCCGTCCTTCTTGGGCTACATTGAAGAAAAGGGCTGCCTGCCCCAGTGTCTGACCATGTCCCTGGCCGCCTATATTGCATTTTACAGCAATGAGATCCAGTCCCTCACCGACGCCGGATTGGTTTGCAGACGTCCGGCCGGAAATGAGTACACCGTAAGCGATGACCGCTGGGCTTTGGAATTTTACTACGCCCACAGAAACGATACCCCGGCGGCTCTGGTCCATGCCGTTCTTACCAATGAGCAGATGTGGGACCAGGATCTTACAAAGATCGCCGGACTGGAAGAAACCGTTACTGCCGATTTAGAGATGATCCGCACGGAAGGAGCAAAGGCTGCGTTTGCAAGCTGCCTGTAATTAAAATATGAAGACTATAAGGATTTCTGATCTGGACAATGTGGCAGTGGCCCTTCACCCCATTGAAGAGGGCGAGGAGATCACTGCCGGAGGGATCATCGTCAAGGCCCTTACGGACATTCCCCAGGGCCATAAGATCGCCCTTCTTCCTATTAAAAAGGGTGAAAATGTGGTAAAATATGGCTTCCCCATCGGCCATGCCACAGAGGATGCGGCCCCGGGAACCTGGATGCATACCCACAATGTAAAGACCAACCTGGAAGGCGAGATGGAATACACCTATACCCCAAGCCTCACATTCCCCGAAAAGGTGGAGCCGGAAACCTTCCAGGGCTTCCGCAGAAAGGATGGCCGCGCCGCCATCCGCAACGAGATCTGGATCATCCCCACCGTGGGCTGCGTCAACGATGTGGCCAAAAAGATGGTTCGGGACAATCAGGATCTGGTGACAGGGACCATCGACGGTCTTTATACCTTCCCCCATCCCTTTGGATGCAGCCAGACCGGCGAGGACCACGCCCAGACGAGAAAGCTTCTGGCGGCCCTGGTGCGCCATCCCAATGCGGCGGCTGTGCTGGTCCTGGGACTGGGCTGTGAAAATCTGACCCATGAGCAGTTCCTGGAGGAGCTGGGCGATTACGACAAGGACCGGGTAAAATTCCTGATCTGTCAGGAAGCAGAGGACGAGTTTGCCGAGGGACGGGAGCTGTTAAAGCAGTGCGCGGAATACGCGTCCCAGTTTGAGCGGGAGCCCATTCCTGTAAGCGAGCTGGTCATCGGCATGAAGTGCGGCGGCTCCGACGGTTTATCCGGGATCACGGCCAACCCGGCTGTGGGCCGCTTCAGCGACATGATGGCGGCCAGAGGCGGCTCCACCGTACTCACAGAGGTTCCGGAGATGTTCGGCGCCGAAGGCTTTTTAATGAACCGCTGCGTCAATGAAGCGGTGTTTGAAAAGGCTGTGGACATGATCAATGGCTTTAAGAACTATTTTATCAGCCATAACGAGGTGGTTTACGACAATCCCAGCCCCGGAAACCGCCAGGGCGGGATCACCACCCTGGAGGACAAGTCCTGCGGCTGCGTCCAGAAGGGCGGTACGGCTCCCATCATGGATGTGATCGGCTACGGCGATCCGGTGACGGCCAAGGGGCTCAACATGCTGTACGGGCCTGGAAACGATCTGGTCTCCGCCACAGCCATGACGGCGGCGGGAGCCCATATGATCCTGTTCACCACAGGACGGGGAACTCCCTTTGGAGCACCGGCCCCGACCCTTAAGCTGGCGACCAACAGTCAGCTGGCGGAAAAGAAAAAGGGCTGGATCGACTTTGACGCCGGCCCCATCGCAGATGGGGAATCCATCGACGACGCGGCCAAGAGACTGCTGCGGCTGGTGATCGAAACCGCAGACGGAAAGCAGACGAAGGCGGAGGAGAAGGGATTCAGAGAGATCTCGATCTTCAAGGATGGCGTTGTACTGTAAAAAATGAGTGCAGCTGCGGACGAGGCTTCCTCATAAATAAATGAGAAGCTGCCAGTAAGAGCGTGAAGAGGAAAGGGCCCGGAAACGGGCCCTTTATCCTTCTGTAAAAGAATGACTCATGATATAAAATTCTTCCTGGGACGGAAGCTGCTTCTTTTCCATTGGCTCCAGCGCATCATCATAACGCTGCGCGTCTTCTTCGCTGACGGCCATGACGGGACTGTCCTGATAGACCCATGTATGACCGTCAAGGGCATGGGGGACCAGCTCCTTTACCAGCATGGCTGCCGGATACCTTCCGTTTTCGATGGAAACCCCGTATTTTTTACAGCTTTTGAATCCGCGGCTGACATAATTGGCAGGACTTCCGAATATGACGATCGTATCGTATCCCATCTGCCGGGCTTTCTCAAAGGAATGCTCCATGAGCAGCTTTCCGTAGCCCATTCGCTGATAGGCCGGCAGGATACAGACCGGGCCGAAGGTCACGATCTCTTTCTGTGTTCCTGCTTCATCCGTTAATTTTGCTTTTGTATACATGATATTCCCGATGACGCGGCCGTTCAGCTCCAGCACAAAGTCCAGCTCCGGGATAAAGTCCTCATGCTCCCGCATGATATGGACCAGATAGTGCTCGGTACATCCGGGTACATAGACATTGTAAAAGGCTTTTCTTGTGATAGCTTCCACATTTTCCCAATCGCTCATTTGTTCATTTCTGATCAGAACTGCCTGTTCCATAGCAGACCTCCTTTGCATTTACTGCGGTAGTGTTGAAAATACTATTATTATACAAGAGAACGAACGATATGTCGACTTGTATAAAAAGGCTGCCTCGAAGTCTCCCGCATTGTAAAAAAAATACCAATCCCGTTAAATGTTTAATTACCTCCGAATCACTGGCTTTTTTTGAACGCTTATGTTACACTGGCCTTGGGTTACAGCAATTCACGGTTATTTACTGCAGAGGTCATTGCCATTCAATGAAAAAGGTATGTTTTTTATAGGAGGTACATTTGCAATGGCAATTCAAATTGGCATCAACGGATTTGGACGTATAGGAAGAGTCGCATTCCGCATCGCCATCGACAAACCGGAAGAGTTTCATTTATGCGGGATCAATGTCCGCAACGCAAATTTAGAGTATATGTTATATATGATCCGGTATGATACCATATTCGGACGCTTCCAGGGAACCCTGGATACATATGAAAACGGGATCGTTGTAAACGGACAGAAGATCCCGGTATACTCTGAGAGCGATGCTTCCCTGATCCCATGGGGAGAGTGCGGCGCCGAGTATATCATCGACGCCACAGGAGCCTTCTGTACCACAGAAAAGGCCATGGCACACATCCGGGCAGGCGCAAAGAAAGTGATCGTAACTGCGCCGGCCAAGGACGATGTGACCCCCACCTTTGTTATGGGCATCAATCATGAAACATACAGACCGGATATGATGGTGGTTTCCAATGCATCCTGTACTACAAACTGTCTTGCCCCCATCTGTAAAGTGCTTGAAGATCATTACGGTATTGAATATGGGCTGATGTCCACGATCCATTCTGCGACAGCGAAGCAGAAGGTGGTGGACTGCAGATCCTTAAAGGACTGGAGAACGGGCCGTTCGGTGTTTGGAAACATTATCCCATCCACCACAGGAGCGGCAAAAGCGATCTCTCTGGTGATCCCTTCTTTAAAGGATAAGATGAACGGTATTTCCTACCGTGTTCCAACTTCCGACGTTTCCATCGTGGATCTGAACGTGGCGTTAAAATCGCCGGCTTCCTACGAGGATATCTGCCGGAAGATGAAGGAGGCCAGTGAAAACGAGCTTTCCGGAATCCTGGACTATATTGAAGACGAGGTGGTATCTTCGGACTTCATAGGCGATTCCCACGCCTCCAGCTTCGATGCAAGGGAAGGCATTCAGGTAAACTCCCACTTTTTTAAGCTGATCGCGTTCTACGACAATGAATGGGGTTATACCAGCCAGATTTTCCGCCTGATCAAATATATGAACAGCGTGGATCTGGCCTGATCCAGACATAGATCGGCAGATACAAAAGCAATGGCCGCAAAATGCAGAAATAGCAGCAGTACCCAGACCATATCTCTGTAAGGGACATATACATTCGTCATTACGATTATGAACCATACGATCAAAAAAGAAGCCGCTGGCCAGCGGCTTCTTTTTGACTCTAATGCATCCGCGGACGGTTCACTGGCCGGGTCAGTTTAAGAAAAGCTGGACCCAGTGGTCCACGCCCCGGCTGTCTTTTACGTGGCCGATGCCGATCCGCGAATAGCCGGGATTTAAGAGATTGGCCCTGTGGCCGGGACTGTTCATCCAGACCTCCATCACCTGTCCGGCTGAATTCTGGCCGTAGGCGATATTTTCCCCGGAGGCGCGGAAGGAAGCTCCGGCTTCCGAGAGGGCGGTGGAGAAGTCCCGGCCATCGGGGCGGGTATGGGAGAAAGAGATCCGGATCTCCCGGGCGCGGACTCCGGCAGCCTTTGCGGCTTCGGGATCCAGGGTGAGGGAGCCAAGGCCGGACCGCGCCCTCTGGTCGTTTACCAGAGCGAGTACCTGGGAAATGGCCGGATCTGCGGCTCCGGGGTCCTGGACTCCGTCTCCGGCCCCGGGAGCTCCGTTGTTTTCCGGCGCGTCCGGCTGCTCCGGAGCCTGGGGGAATTCCGGTTTGCACGATCCCTGGGGGAACTCCGGTTTCTGGGGAGCGGGTATCTTTCCTGTGCAAACGGGGAAGCGGATCAGGCCTGAAAGGCTTCCGTTCATACATTTCCTTCCATTGCATCCGGGAAGAAATGGAAGAGCTGGAAGAACCTTCCTCCAATGGAAAAAGGAAATTCCCGAAGCCTCGTATAAAATTATATCTCGGTTCCATACTAGAAACCGAGGTGATCATATGCCATATATTTCTCCGAATGTCAGAGAAAAATTCAACAGCCTGTCGCCGGAGCTCCAGAGTGTGATCCTAAGCCGCGGAGAGGACATCCGGTCCGTCCACGACCTGATCCGTATTCTGGACAAGATTGTAAAGGAAGGCGAAGGTTAACCAGTGTGAAAATCCATTGCGGGCACATACTGAAAGAGAGGACAAAAACAGTCTCGAAAGGAGTGTGCGCAATGGATTTTTGTACGTGTAAAAAGGAAAATGTCCCGGCAGCGCCGGTCCTGGCCATGGTCCAGGCTCCGGTCCAGTCCTGGGAAATCCTGTACGATCCGGAAAAGGCCCTGAGGGAGGGCACTGTGTTCCCGTCTCTGGACCGGCCCTTTTATGCGGCGGGGAAGGGAGGCGGACTCCATGGATGATCGTATGGAACGCATGCGGCTTTTAAAGGAAATCGGGGAGACCAGCTTTATGGTCAACGACCTGACGCTGTATCTGGATACCCACCCGGAGGATCCGGAGGCCTTAAAGGCGTTTTCAGAGCTGTCAAAAAAGCGGAGGGAGCGGCTGAAAACCTTCGCGGATCAGTTTGAGCCTCTGACCGTGGATCTGGTATGCCCGGATCCCGGCAGCCGGAGCGGCGTTCTCACGGAATATGGGGATCAGAAGCGCTTTGCCTGGTCAGACGGGCCGATGCCATGGGAAGGGGGCGTTTTATAATGTGGAATTATGAAAAACGGCTGCAGTATCCGGTGAATATTAAAAATACGTGTCCCAGGACGGCGTCCCTGATCCTAAGCCAGTTTGGCGGCCCCGACGGGGAGCTGTCGGCGTCCATGCGGTATCTGGCCCAGAGATATTCCATGCCATGCAGGGAGGTAAGCGGTCTCCTGACGGACATCGGCACCGAGGAGCTGGGGCATCTGGAGATCATCTGCGCCATGGTTTACCAGCTCACCAGGAACCTGACGCCGGAGCAGGCGAAAACAGCCGGCTTTGACGCATATTATATCGACCATACCACAGGGCTCTGGCCGGCGGCGGCAGCCGGTATCCCCTTTAATGCCTGCGAGTTCCAGAGCAAGGGAGATGCCGCAGCAGATATTTTTGAAAACCTGGCGGCAGAACAGAAGGCTCGGGTCGTTTACGAGAATCTGATCCGGGTCATCGACGACCCGGACGTGCTGGCTCCTTTGAAGTTTTTAAGAGCCAGGGAGATCGTCCACTTCCAGCGGTTCGGGGAGGCCCTGGAAAAAATAAAGGAAAAGCTGGATCCGTCCAACTATTATTATTTCAACCCTGAGTTTGACAAGATGCCCTTAAGACCATAAGAAAAAGAAGGCCGGCCCGGAGCATGGATCTGTGTTTCCGGGCCGGTTTTCTGCTTTGGAAGGGGAACTGAAAAATTGTTCCTAAAAAAATTCCGAAATCGACGTCAACCGCTTGCAAAAATCATCAGGATATGATAGAATAGTGAAAATTTGGGCTAAAATAGAAAAGCCCGGATAACAAAAAAGAAAGGGTGGCGTCATGAAGGCATATTTAATACTGGAAGACGGAACTGTGTTTGAAGGAACAAGCATCGGCTCCTCCAGAGAAGTGATCAGTGAAATTGTGTTTAATACATCCATGACCGGTTATCTGGAAGTGCTGACCGATCCCTCCTATGCGGGGCAGGCAGTGGTAATGACTTATCCTTTAATTGGCAATTACGGTATCTGCCGTGAGGACATGGAGTCCAGACA
>CAJMRM010000069.1 GCA_905215775.1 uncultured bacterium | reverse complement strand
TGATCTGTGTCCTGTCTGGTAAAAAAACTCTTCTCTTTCCCGCATTCTGGGCATCGAATGTACATGAATCCCTTATATTTCTGCCCCGTCCGGCTTTCCGGAGTGTCCATGGCGGCCTCATCTGCATCCCCTTCTGTTTCATGGATCTCCATTCCAGGTACCCGGACAGATACCTGCGGATCCGCATCCGATGAAGTGGTATCCAGACCCGCTCCACCTTCCTCTTCTTTATCCTTCCGGCTGATAATCAGTATCATCTCTGCCAGTTTCCCGAAAGTCTCCCATGCCTTATCCTCAGGCATATCCTTCACCATATACGCGCCTGGAATCGATATTCTTACCTTCATCCTCTTCCTTCTCCTTCCTCCGGCTTTACAAACACAGTTTTTGTCTTATCTCCTTCATCCATCTTGATACCAGGGACTGGCTGCACCCAATCCTTTCCCCATATTCCCTCTGTGCCAGTCCAGGGTTCCGGAGCAGCTCCTGGTACAACCGGAGCTTCTTTCCGGACAGCTCCCTCCCGGTCCTTTTAACCGCATTCTGGAAATCCAGGAGCTCTTCCAGATCCCCGAAGGGATGCCCCGGATCCGGCACCAGATCGGCCAGTGTTCCTCCGTTCTCCTTTCCTGCTGGCTGCTCAAGGGATATCGCACCAAAGTGTTTCTTCTCCCGTCTGAGTCCCTGTAAAATCTCATTCTGTATGACCGGGACTGCAAAGGTCGCAAACCGGATCCCCCGGTCCGGGTCAAAACTCCCTGCCGCCAGCACCAGTCCCAGATAGCACAGGGATATCTTTTCATCCTGTTCCAGCGGAACGCTGCTCATCCAGGCCGTATACCAGGCCAGTCCCATATTATCTTCCACCAGTCTTCTCTGTCTTTCATCCAGCATAATCCATTCGCCGGGTGGCCACCCTTTTACCGCGGATCAGCTTCCTCCTCTTATTTTTCAGAATTCTCCTGCGCCGGTCTTCCCGGCCTCATGCATTCATAGTGGATATGCCTTTCTTTTCCCCCGCGGCTCCGGATCTCCACATGATCTCCTGTGATCTCCTTTCCGCAGATGCTGCACAGCCATATCCCGGCTTCATTTTTCTTTTTCATTTCCCATGCTCCTTCTGCCTGCTCCCAGGATCCTGAATCCGTTCTGCCCGATCAGAACGGCAGCCCGTCATCCTCGACACCGTCTGGTATATTCATAAACCCGTCATCCTGCGCGGGCTCCGGCCGGCGGCCTCCTCCTCCGTCCCTTCGGCTGTCTGCAAACTCCTGTTCCAGGATGACCACATCCGTCGTATAGATCTTCTGGCCATCCCGGTTCACATAGCTTCCGGTCTGGATCCTGCCCCGGACCAGCACCCTCTGGCCCTGGCGGAAGTATCTCTCCGCAAACTCCCCGGCCCGGTCAAAGGCCACGCAGCTTATAAAATCTGTGTTCTGTCCTCCAGCATCCGCGGCCCTCCTCCGGTCAACCGCCAGTGTATATCTGGCCACAGCCATGGACTTCTCACCCTGGGTATAACGGACCTCCGGATCCCTTGTAAGCCTTCCCATCAGTATCACTGTATTCATCCTCTTCTCCTTCCTGGTGACAGCTTTATGACTGGAGGGTGACAGGTCCCTTTAAAAACCTGTCATCCATTTTTCCTTGTATTTCCTAGCTTTTTTACTCTTTTTTCTTTATAGTGACAGAAATGACAGGTAAATATAAATTAGAGATACACGCACGCACGTGAAAAGAGTTTGGAAAAACCTGTCATTTCTGTCACCTTTTTCTCCGGATATCCCTCCAGCCCGCATAAATACTGGCTTTTCTGACCATCCCCATTTTCTTAAACCTGTCATAAAACCTGTCACTTTCCTGTCACCCTACCTGTCACCCTATGCTTAGTCCACCGATACAAATCCATCGTCCCTCAGGGCAATGTCCTTAAAAAAGCGCCCATCCTTCCCCCGTCCCTCTGCATATCCCTTTTCTGCCAGGGACCGGTAGAAGATCATAGGGCTGTGCGGTTTACGCCCATAGCTGTCGCAGTACTCCTTATAGCTGTCATAGATCATCGTGCGGGCCATCCTTTTCCCCGGCGCTGGCTCAAGACATTCGTCTGTGAACGCTTTGACCGTATCTGCTGCCCGGTACAGATCTTCAACCTGTGACCGGCACCCGACGCTTTCCACAAATTTCCCGTCCTTATACAGCTTTTTCAAGGCCCCAACAGCCATCCAGACCGAATACCCCAGTTCTGCATGCAGCTTGTCCGACAGTTCCAGATCCTTCTCCTCCTCTGATGGCTTATGCTCCATGGACAGGATCAGAAGGCGCCGGTAAAACGCATTGGATTTTTCATCCAGGTTCAGCGGGATCTTATTGGCCGAAAACAGTAATTTGGCGTAACTCCGGAATGGGGTCGGATCCTTATTCTTTTTCTCGCAGATCATGATATCCTCTCCAGTGGCCTTTTTGATATTATCCACCTGCATCATGGCCTCAGAACTGATATCCGCGCATGCATTGACCAGCTTCCCATACAGCATGGACGGGAAAAAACGCTCATTAAGATCCTGGAGGCTGACCCCGCTGCAGTTATCCGCACCCACGATCTCCTCCACCATATGGATCACCTTGGATTTTCCTGTACCCCCGTCTCCGCGGAGGATCAGAAACTTCTGAAACCCCGTATCCCTGGTCATACAGTATCCGATATACTCCCACAGCATGACCTGGTCCTCCGGATCCGGCAGGGCTGCGGAAAGAAACTTTCTCGTTGCGGTACCTGCTGCCTCCATATTTTCCCGGACTTTCATGTCCAGCTCATGCGGGATCTGGTTAATGGAGTAATACTCCGGCCGGTGCCGGTGCAGCTTCCCCGCCTTCACATCGAACATACCATTCCGAAAATTGATCCACCATGCGGGATAACAGTTCAGCTCCTCCATGGTCTTCTGGAGCGGCTGCTGCTCCAGGAGTAGACTGTATATCGAGGACAGGTTCCTGTATGTAATATACCGGTCCGGGATCAGCCCGGAGATCACCTGTTTGATCCGGACGCCATCCCGGTCCAGGACATAGCATCCATTCTGGTATATGTACAGCTCCTTCCCCGACACAAACATACAGTATGTTTCCATCAGATATCTTACGATGGCGATATCAATGATCCCCTGGACAGCTCCACTGTCCGAATACCGGCAGAACTGCCCCTTGTCCACAAGGATCTCATCGCTGCCCTCAAACCTCCGTACATACGCTCTCAGCGCCTCCTCCAGCTCTCCCTGGCGGTCATACTTCGCCAGATACTCCTTGTCCTTAAACAGGGTATAGGCCCCGGACTTATACTGGAGCAGATTATTCTTCAGGACAGCCTCCAGGCTGTCATTGGTACGCTTCCGGAAGCAGGCCAGCACAAACGTATAGTTCTCAATCTCAGAGCCCGTATTGACCGTATCACGGATAAAATCACACAGGGCCTCCAGTGTAAAAAAGCTGCTGCCTTCCCTGGACACATACAGGGACGTAAATCCGACCGTGATCACTGCTTCACAGATCGCCCTGTTATCATTTACGAATATATAACTGCTCTCCAGACTGGCCGGAGCCTTCCTGACCAGTTTATTTATGATGGCTCTGTTCATTGTCCACCTCCGTCCGGTCCCGCCTTATCCCGTACACATGGTACGAATCCGCAAACCGGTCCCATCCCATCTGGTGTGATATCGTATGGTGCATCCGGCACAGGGCGGCAATTTCATAGCCGGAATCATCCACCTGCTGCCGGTTCCTTCCCATGCCGATCGCATCCACATGGTGGATATCCGCCGGTTTCCCGCAGATACAGCACCGCCGGTACCGGATGCACTGGATCAGATAGCAGTCTATGTCATCTGTCCGCATCAGTCCCGACTCTGTGAGGATGATCCCCACCTTCAGTGCGTACTCCATCAGCGTATTGATAAACTCCCTGGCGTCTGTCATGGTACAGTCCGACAGGCTGATCACCTTCTGGTCCCCGACACGCAGCATGTGCTCGATCTTCATGATCTGCTTGATCTCTTCCGGGGCATAACCCGTATGGTCCCCGATGTCCCGGAGAGTCGCATACGCTTTCCGTCTCTGGGCCGGGGAGATCGTCCGGCCGTCATCAATCCCCACCTGCACCTCCCTGCACCGCTGGCGGCGGAGGTCCTCCAGGTTATCATCAACGATCAGATGCAGTTCTGAAGAGTCCTGCCGGATCCGGACCTCTTCCACTTTTCCTTTATAGTATTTCATGTCACACCTTATCCCGGAGTTTGTACAGATCCGGCGTCGTGGCGATCCAGACGGATACCCTGATAAGGCGTTCCAGACGCTTTTCCTGGGCTTCTGACAGGCTGGAATAATAGGGCTCCATCTGGTATACCCTGGCGGCCCTGGCCTGGTACATCCCCGGCTCCGTCTCCTGGAATCCCTCAACCCGGTACACAGCTATGCTGGTCGGATCATGCATGTCCCGGCTTACGGATACGGCAATATAGCATCCCGGATAGACTACGGCCAGAGAATGGCGGCCATTCCTCTCCGCCACATACCGGATCTGCCGCAGCTTCTCCCCGTCCATTCCGGCCGCTGCCACCGATCTGCCAAGCCCATGCCTGCTGTCATACCCGCCGCTGTTCCAGATCCCGAATCCTTCCTGGATCCGCTCCACCGGGAAGAAGCAGCACCGTGCTTCTGCTGCCCCCTCTGCCATCTCCAGTCTCCGGATCCGAAGGAATCCATCGATCAGCCCCTTCCGGATCCCGGCCTCCCATGCCTCTCCCCGGTCTCCCTGGGCAGCACAGAAGGCCGCCACCATGATATCGATCTTCCTCTCATACGTCATGCTCCGTCACCTCTTCCTCTTTTCTGCTGCCATGCCCGGATCCCTCCTGTATATCCGGGGCCTCCTTATCCTCTTCTGCTTCCATGCAGTCTTCACAGAGCCTTTTCTCCCCCGGGTCTATGTAGATGACCCTCCCACACCGTTTACAGCGGTAATGTCTCCACATTTTCTATTTCTCCCTTGATTTTCTTTCTGTTTCTGCCTATAATAAAGGCAGAGTGTTTATTCTTTGAGTCCCCTGGAAGTTGCCGCTTCCGGGGATTCTTTTTCTTCCGGACCCTTGAAGCACATCTCGAGCGCAGAGTGGATGGCATGGGCCATGGTGTAATCCTCCGGACGTCCCTGGGACCGCAGACACCGGTTATTTGCGTCCACCCGGGCTTTCAGCTGTTCTGCCTGCCAGCCCTTCAGATAAATAGTTGCCCCCGTGAGATCACTTCCTGGGAAACTAATTTTTACCGCCAGGCATTCGTCCTTCATGTCCGCACCTCCCTCTCTAAAAGAAAACTGTCACTGCTGCCAGCCCGACTCCGAATCCGGCCCCGGCCAGGATCCCTGTGCCGATCAGCTCACCTCCGGCCATCAGCATCCGGACCAGATCTCTCACAGTCCGGCGCCAGGTCCTTCTCCGGCGGCGTACCCGGCCTACCGGCATGTACTGGATCTCTTTTTCCATTGTCCTTACCTCCTTAAATCTCGATTCTCCTGGTTTTACCATTACTCCGGTGTACCAGACACATCCGACTCTCTGATGCCCACAGGACCAGCCAGTCCCTGGCCATCAGCCCAGCCTTTGCGATCAGCATCGCCTGCTCATCGGTCGGCCGCTTTGGTCTTCTTTTCATCGTCCTCACCTCCCTGTGCTTGTCCATCTGGCCCGCCGTTAAGCGGGAGCCCTCTTGTATCCGGCCGAAGACATCATGGTTTCCTGGATCTTTTCGGAGATGATCCTCCGCTTCTCTTCCGGAATCTTATCCCAATCAATTTCTTCTCCGGCGATATGCACGATTATCTTTATCTTCACCATCGCCTCACCTCCTGGTTGATACTATGCATGGATGGTTGTACTTGTTTCCATATTCTATCTCCTGTCTTGAGTCCCCCTTTATTCTGCCTTATACTGTACTCACAGGCATTGCAGCGCCGAGTCCAGAAAAGAAAGGCGTGAATCAATGAAAGCATCCTATGACAGCCCTTATCTCTGTTACTGTTCAAAAGAAAAACATCTCATTGGAATCTGCATCCACTGGGATAATGAAGCTGTCTCCGGATATGATTGCTCTTATCCATACTGTGCACAGGACTGCCAGCTTATGGATGAACGTCCGGTTGGCTTTAGGCTTGACTATCCGAAACAGACGACTTAAGCACATAACACAGATTCCACGGCTCTGGCAGTTCTGGAATCACCCCAGTTTCAATATCCAGTTCGCTCTGGATATTAAGCCGGAGAACCGGAATCTGTGTTTTAGTCCGGTCATGGATAACTTCATACCCTATAACTCCATTTACTTTTACACCGTCCAGAAATACCACTGCGTTTCCACCTTCCGAAATAATCTTGACCTTAGCTGTCGGTACATTTTCGTTTATTATTTTCTTGGGTGTCATCATTCTCACCTCCCTGCTTCAGCAACTCCTCGATGGTCACGCCCAGATAATCTGCGACCTTCTCTGGAAAATCAGATCTTCCCGTGGTATACTCCCCTTATCAGCACTGCCATGCTGAAATATAAAAGAAGGGGGATGTACACAATGGAACACTACATAGATCCGGAAACTGCTGCCCACAATATAGCCAGTGCTTTTTGCAGCCGCGAGATTCAAAATTTACCTGACAGCGCATTCATACCTGGTGATATTGAGCATGTACTAATTTAGAAAGTCTAAAATACTTTGGGGGATACTTATGAATATTTCTGATTCTGCTATTACTATTATTGCTTGTTCCATTACTGCGATTTCAGCTATCATTGCACCAGCTGTATCTGCTTATATCCAAGTTTGCTACCAATACAAGATAAAAACCATTGATCTCTTTTTTAATGCAAAATTAAAGGCTTATCATGATTTTATGGAAGCTACCATTGACCTTCCTTCCTCGGATTCCCAGGTTTTAAAAAACTTTGATCATATGTCAGCTGCTGCCCTTCTTCTTTCTACCCCAGAAACACAGGCAGCAATCGCTCTCTACGGTCAAGCACTGATTGAAAACGTACCTTCCGAAATCATCGGAAATGTTCAAGCCAATGCAATACTTGCCATGCAAAAAGACTTATACGAATTTGATAACTATCGAAACAAGGACAAAAACACCTAGCATCTGCCCCAGTATCTGCATAACCAGTCCAATCCACGGGCGTGGATGGGAAAAATCCAGGACTATCGCACTCCCTTTGAGTGACAGTATCAATGCAATAACAGAAACAATAAGAAGTTTGTTACCGTTCATTGGTTCACCTCCAGTCTCCGCCTTGTCACAGGCCTTATTTCCGTGCTATTACTATGCGCCACGCCATCTTCTTGGTATTGTCTTATTCTCTTACCCGTTATATACTCTTTTTACAGGCCCTGCCAGGCCGAGTACAAATGAAAGGAGATTAAAATGAATCAAAAAGATGCCAATGCTATTCGTCAAGCTGCTGAATGGCTTTCTTACCAGTCAGTATCCTCCAGCGGCGATTCGCAGGCCTCCATTACCAAAGCGGATTTGGATAATTTCAAAGCCAAAATTGTTCAAACCCTTTTAATGATTGCCGAAAACGATGAATAACTTTGTACTAATCGCAGTGCTGTTCTGCAGAACTGCGATTAGCTAATTTTTCATAAGCACCATATAACTCCGATGCGCACATTTTTATTTCATCACAGTATTTCTGTAAGCATTCCAGGTCTACATTGATTACAAAAACAACTCCCAGATTGCCTTCGTGCCATTCCGCTTGACCTATTCTTGTTTCTATTTCATGCAAAGAACTGCGTATTTTATTTTGTAACTCTATAATGTGTTTTAACACTGCATCATTCTCTATGCATTTTCTTTTAATAAAAATAGCCTCGTTCACCCGGCTCCCTCCTCTCTTTTAATACAATACTTGCTATGCAAAAAG
>CAJMRM010000068.1 GCA_905215775.1 uncultured bacterium | reverse complement strand
AAAGAACGTGCTGCTGGAGCATTTATACCATAAGCCGCTGCTGGATCCGGAGGAATTGTTTGAGACCATGATGGAATATAAGGAGATGATCGCGCCCTATGTGTGCGACGTTTCGAGATATCTGTACGATGCAGTGAGAGAAGGAAAGAATATCCTGCTGGAGGGGCAGCTGGGCTCCTTAAAGGATCCGGACCACGGGATCTATCCCATGGTGACCTCCTCCTCCACGCTGGCTGCCTACGGCGCCATCGGAGCCGGGATCCCGCCCTATGAGATCAAAAATATCACCACCGTTGTAAAGGCTTATTCCAGCGCGGTGGGAGCCGGGGCGTTTGTCAGCGAGATCTTTGGAGCCGAGGCCGATGAGCTGAGACAAAGAGGCGGGGACGGAGGCGAGTTCGGCGCCACCACAGGCCGCCCCAGACGGATGGGCTGGTTTGACGCCGTGGCTACCCGGTACGGCTGCCGGATCCAGGGGACCACAGAGGCTGTCCTGACGGTGCTGGACGTTCTGGGATATCTGGATGAGATCCCCATTTGCGTGGGGTATGACATCGACGGAAGGATCACAAGGGATTTCCCCACTACGCCGGATCTGGAGCGGGCAAAGCCGGTGTACAGGACGCTTCCGGGCTGGAAATGTGAGATCCGGGGCATTAAAAAATATGAGGAGCTGCCGGAGAACTGCCGGAAATATGTGGAGACCATCGAGGAAGAGCTGGGTGTTCCTGTGACGATGGTATCTAACGGACCGGGGAGAGACGACATCATCCTCAGAAGGTAGGAGCGCAGACGGCGCCGGGTTCAGAAAACAGTAAGAAAACGGACAGAAAGCGCCGTTGCAGACGGCTGGGAAAAAGGGTATAATGGAGCTACTCCATATCCTTATCCCGGCCGTCTTTTTTCAGCTTCACAAACAGGAGGAAGCCGTAGATAAGGACAGGGACGATCATCAGGACAAAAATAAGCGCCATGAGGACATTAACGGGAGCCCCGGTGACAGCCAGGACGATGAGAGCCAGGAATGCGGCGGCAGCGGCCAGGATCCCGGCCCAGGCAAGACTTCGCTTCATGGGGACTCTCCGTTCATAAACGGCTATATGGGCAGATGACTCTGCTGGGCCTATTATAACGCAGACACAGAGGATTGGAAAGAACGAGATCGAGCTTTGGAGGGAAAAATGAAAAAAAACAAACATTATAAAGGAAAATGGGCGGCGGCAGCGGCGGCCGGGGCATTTGTCTCAGCACAGGCCGTGTTCTCCGCCTTTGGAGCCGACGGAACATGGATCCCGGATGGGAACGGATGGAAGTATGAACGGCCCGACGGAAGCATGGCCGCAGGCACCTGGGAGGATATCGACGGAGAATGGTATCACTTTGACCAGGACGCCCGTATGCAGACCGGCTGGCAGAAGGTGGGAAACCTCCGGTATTTTTTTGAGGATGGCGGAGCCCTGGCAGAGGGCTGGAAATGCTATACCGGCGACGGAGATGAAAAATGGTATTATTATGACGAAAACGGCAATGTGCGGATCCACTGGCAGGAGATCGGGGGAAAGTGGTACTGGTTCAATTCCTCCGGCGTTATGAACCTGGAGGCTTCAAAGACCATCGACGGACGGAAATTTTATTTCCATGAGGATGGCAGCATGGTGGGAAACGAGTATGTGGGCTTCCATTATTTCAATATGGACGGCCAGCCCGACGAGCAGTATTTCGTCACGGCGGAACGGCAGGACGGAGGAAAGCTTTCTGTGGACGATACAGAAAAGGAGGAGATCGCAGAAAAGATCAATGCTCTTCCAGCCGGCTGGAGGAAGAAATTCCTAGACGACGGCTACAAGTTCATCTACTGCCCGGAGAAGGGGTATTACGGCGCTGTGAAGGATGAGGAGACCGGGGACCGGTTTTATATCCGCCATAAGCTGAGCAAAGCGGACCATTATCTGCGCTTTTCCGAGCCGGATGCCATCTGGGCCGGTTTTGGGGAATACATGTACCAGAATATGAAAAAAGAGCTGCGGGATTATGATTTTTCCTGGTGGGTCCGCCGCCGCTCCTATGAGCTGTCGGAGATGACCGAGATCCCTGAGGCTCTTTATGACGATTACCAGACCATGTTCGGGCTTCTATACGCCGATTATATGGACGAGGATAAACGGCCGCAGATGGAGGTGTTGCTGGACGACATCTGCTGGATCTTTGAGAAGATCACAGATACCCGGAATGAGGATGGCACCAGGACGCGCTAGGGAAGAAAGTACCGCTTGACGAATGCCGGCCGAACTGTTACTATATGAATATAACAGTTGTTACAAGGAAGACGGTGAGTGGATGATACTAAAGATCGATTTTGAAAGCGAGGAGGCTTTATACGTACAGCTCTGCAACCAGATCATCCGTGGGATCGCCACGGAAACGCTGCATGAGGGAGACAGCCTGCCTTCGGTAAGACAGCTTGCGGACGAGATCGGAATTAACATGCATACGGTCAACAAAGCATACTCTGTGTTAAAACAGGAAGGTTTCCTGCGCCTGGACCGGAGACGGGGAGCCGTCGTTGCCCTGGATATGGATAAGCTGCGAGCCATGGACGAGATGAAGAATGATCTGGCTCTGATCGTTGCCCGGGGGATCTGCCGGGATGTGGGCCGGGACGAGGTCCACGCCCTGGTGGATGAGCTCTATGACGAGTTTATGGGGCAGGAGTAAAGGAGGAAGCCTATGCTTTGCGAACAATGCAGAAAGCGGGAAGCGACCATAAAATATGTGGAAGTGGCCGGAGGCATGAAAACGGAGCATAACCTCTGTGCCCAGTGCGCCGGAAAGCTGGATCTGGGCCAGTATTCGGCCTTATTTGAGGGGGAGTTCCCTCTGGGAAAGCTGCTTTCGGGGCTTTTGGGAATTCCGGATGCAGATCATAATGAGAGCCGGTTTGCAGGCGTGGTCTGTCCCACCTGCGGCACCACCTATGAGGATTTTGTGAAGAACAGCCGGTTTGGATGCGAGGACTGTTACAGTGTGTTCGATCCTCTGATCGGCGAAAATATCCGCCATCTCCAGGGCAGTGAGCGCCATGTGGGGAAGAGGCCTGCCGCATACCAGGCAGAAGAGGAGAAGACGGCCGCTTCAGGGGCGGCAGAGCCGGCTGGGACAGAGGCTCCAGATAGGGGTAGGGACCGGATCCGGCGGCTTTCCCGGCAGCTGAAGGATGCGGTCCGGAGAGAGGATTACCAGGAGGCCGCAAGGCTCCGGGATGAGATCCGGGGACTGAAGGAGGAAGCAGACCAGGATGGAGAAATGGTTTGATGTGCCGGAAAAGGAAGGCTCCTGCGTGGTTTACAGCCGGGTGCGCCTGGTGAGGAACTGGAGGGAGTATCCTTTTCCCGGAAAAATGACAAAGGAACAGAGTGCGGAAATGACGGGGAGGCTCATGAACGGCTTAAAGGATCTGGGAGCCGTTTCCGGCGGCCGCTGCCGTTATTTGTTTCTGGACCGGGTCCCGGAGCTGGAGAAGACAGCGCTCCTGGAACGGAGGGCCATAAGCCGCGGCGTTTCAAAGAAAAAGGATGCCATGGGCCTGGTCATATCGGAGGATGAACGGCTGGGGGTCACCATAAACGGCGACGATCACATACGGATCCAGGCTGTGGAAAAGGGCGCTGCCCTGGCGGACTGCTACAAACGGGCGGACCAGGTGGAGGAGCTCCTTGGCAGCCGGTTTGAGTATTCCTTTGATGAAAAATACGGGTATCTGACCTCATTCCCCACCAGTGTGGGAACGGGGCTCAGGGCGTCGGCGGTCCTTCATCTGCCGGCGCTTTCCAGAAGGAAGAATTTTAACAGCCTTATTTCGGATATGGGCCGCTTCGGAACCCTGGTCCGCGGCGTTTACGGAGAGGGAGGAGAAAATCCAGGCTCCCTGTACCAGATCTCCAACCAGAAGACTCTGGGCCAGACGGAAAAGGAGATCGTGGAGCTGGTGGCCAAGGCTGCGGCGGAGCTGGATGCCCAGGAGCGGAAGCTGAGAAGAGAGGCCATGGACCAGAGGCCGCTCGCCTGTGCGGACGAAGCATATAAATCCTACGGCGTGCTCCGGTATGCGAGAAGGCTGACCAGAAAGGACGCCATGGAATTTTTATCCCAGGTCATGGCGGGAGCCGCCAGCGGAATACTGAAAATGAAGGAGCCATGCTCGTTCTGCGGGCTTATGCTGGGGATCCAGCCGGCGAATCTTTTAAGCCTGGCAAAGGAACCCATGAGCCGGGAGGAGCTGGATGCGGCGCGGGCCGGTTTTATAAGGGACCGGCTGCCGGAAATCATCTGACAGGAGGAATGAAAGAAACTTTATGGAGCGATATACAGAGAAAGCAAAGGAGGCTCTGGTCCTGGCCGCAGAGGCCGCAGAGGAGATGGGCTCCCGGACCGTAGGGACAGAGCATATCCTGGTGGGACTGATCGAGGAGGGCACCGGAACGGCCGCCAGGGTCCTGGAGGCCGGCGATGTGAAGCTGGAGCGGGTTCTGGAGCTGGAGAAGAGACTTGTGTCTTCCAGCCAGCCGACCCAGCTCCGGGACCGGGAGGGATATACGCCCAGCGCCAGGAAGGTGCTGGAGAACAGCTACCGGGAGGCGGTCCGCTTCCATGCGGCCCTCATTGGGACGGAGCATATCCTCATGGCCATGTTGAAGCAGACGGACTGCGTGGCAGTGCGTCTTTTAAATACATTGAATATCAACATCCAGAAGCTGTACATCGACCTTCTCTCTGCCATGGGAGAGGACGGCGCCGCCGGACGGGAGGAGCTGATCCAGGGGCGGAGTACAAGGGATGGACGGGCGGAAACGCCGGTTCTGGATGAATACAGCCGGGATCTGACAAAGCTGGCGGTAGAGGGAAGGCTGGATCCGGTCATCGGCCGGGAGCATGAGATCGGCCGTGTGATCCAGATCCTGAGCCGCCGGACAAAAAATAATCCCTGTCTCATTGGAGAGCCGGGCGTGGGAAAGACGGCGGTGACCGAGGGCCTGGCCCAGATGATCGTGGCCGGGGATGTACCGGATACCATCCGGGGAAAGCGGGTGGTGATCCTGGATCTTTCCGGCATGGTAGCCGGTTCCAAATACCGGGGAGAATTTGAGGAACGGATCAAAAACGTACTGAACGAGGTACGGGAAGCGGGCAATGTGCTGCTGTTCATCGACGAGATCCACACCATCATCGGCGCAGGCGGAGCAGAGGGGGCCCTGGACGCCTCCAATATCCTGAAGCCGTCCCTGGCCCGGGGAGAGCTCCAGCTGATCGGAGCCACCACCATCGAGGAATACCGGAAGTATATTGAAAAGGATCCGGCCCTGGAACGCCGGTTCCAGCCGGTGACTGTGGAGGAGCCCACAGAGGAGGAGGCCACTGCCATCTTAAAAGGCCTGCGGCCCAGGTATGAGGAGCACCACCGCGTGACCATCACCGATGCAGCCCTGACCGCAGCCGTCCGTCTGTCCTCCCGGTATATCAACGACCGGTTCCTGCCGGATAAGGCCATTGATCTGATCGACGAGGCGTCCTCCAAGGTACGGCTTTCGGTCTTTGTGGAGCCCAGGGGCGTAAAGGAGCTGGAGGCAGAGATCAGAGAGCTGGAAAAGGCCAAGGAAGAGGCCATCCGGTCCGAGGCATATGAGCAGGCGGGAGAAATAAAGAAAAAGCAGGAAAAGAAGCGGGAAAAGATTGAAAAGCTCCGGGAAAAATGGGAGGAGGAGAAAAACTCCAGAACCCTTTTCGTGGACGAGGCGGAGATCGCAGACGTGGTTTCCGGCTGGACGAAGATCCCCGTGAGCAAGCTGAAGGAAGAGGAAACGGAGCGCCTCTTAAAGCTGGAATCCATCCTCCATGAGCGGGTGGTGGGCCAGGAGGAGGCGGTGACCGCCGTTTCCAAGGCCATCCGGAGGGGAAGAGTGGGTCTTAAGGATCCCAGACGCCCCATTGGCTCCTTCTTATTCCTGGGGCCCACCGGCGTTGGAAAGACAGAGCTTTGCAAGGCCCTGGCTGAAGCGATGTTCGGGACGGAAAACGCCTTGATCCGGGTGGATATGTCCGAATATATGGAAAAGCACAGCGTATCCAAGATGATCGGTTCCCCGCCAGGCTATGTGGGCTATGAGGGAGGCGGCCAGCTGAGCGAAAAGGTGCGGAGGAATCCCTATTCAGTGATCCTTTTTGACGAGGTGGAGAAAGCCCATCCCGACGTATTCAACATCCTTCTCCAGGTGCTGGACGATGGCCATATCACCGACTCCCAGGGCCATAAGATCGACTTTAAGAATACCATTGTGATCATGACCTCCAACGCCGGAGCCGAAAACATCATCGCGCCCAGACATCTGGGCTTTACCTCCCAGGACGATGAAAAGGCCCGGTATACCCGGATGAAAACCGGGGTCATGGATGAGGTGAAGCGGCTGTTCAAGCCGGAGTTTTTAAACCGGATCGACGAGATCATCGTGTTCCACCCGCTCAATAAGACCCATATGAAGGAGATCGTTTCCATCATGTTAAATACCGTCGGAAAGCGGACGAAGCAGCAGATGTCCATCCGCTTGAATGCCGGAGAGGATGTGAAGGATTTCCTGGTGGAAAAGGGCTACGATGAAAAATACGGGGCGAGGCCCCTGCGGCGCACCATCCAGAACCTGGTGGAGGATAAGCTGGCGGAGGCCGTCCTGGAAGGCCGGGTAAGAGAGGGAGATTCGGTGAAGCTCCTCCTAAAGGACGGACAGCTGAAATTTTCTGCCAGGCACCCACAAACTGCTAGAAAACAGGATGGGGTTGTGGTATGATAAAAGTGATCAGAAAAGGATCATAAAAGGACCGCAGAAGTTATAGGAAATACACAAAAGGAGACTAAGTATTATGTCAGTGATCAATGAATTAATCCGTACAGAAGAGAATGGGAATATCAGCTTTGGAAATTATACGCTTGCAGCCAAGTCCAAGGCCGAGGATTTCGAGCATGACGGAGATCTTTATAAAGTAAAGACCTTTAAGGAGATCACAAAACTGGAACGCAACGGTATGTTCGTGTATGAATCCGTTCCGGGAACCGCAGTAACGGATTTTTCCGTAAAGGATACAGAGGTATCTTTTAAGGTAGAGGGCGCAGAGGACGCCCAGATCACGATCCAGCTGGAAGACGACATGGAATATGAGGTGTTCGAGGACGGCGCGGCCATCGGCGGCATGAAGACCAATATGAGCGGGAAGCTGAGCATTTCCGTGGAGCTTTCCGAAGGAAAGACCGTGGAAGTGAAGGTTGTCCGGAAGTAAGGAAAAGAAAGGATATTATAGTGGCAAAATCAAAAACAGGAACAGTATTTTTCTGTAAGGAATGCGGCTATGAATCCGGTAAGTGGATGGGGCAGTGCCCGGTATGTAAGGAGTGGAATACCTTTGTGGAGGAGCCTGTGGTCTCAGAGCGGAGATCCCAGGGAGCCGACAGGGTCCGCGTCCCAGGCCGGGGCACTGCCCCTGTCCATATCTCGGATATTTCCCTGGAGGAGCAGGACCGGACGGCCACCGGATTCGGGGAGTTAGACCGGGTCTTAGGAAGCGGGATCGTCCGGGGGAGCCTGGTGCTAGTGGGAGGAGATCCGGGGATCGGGAAATCCACCCTTTTACTCCAGGTGTGCCGGAATCTGTCCGTGGCCGGAAAAAAGGTTCTTTATATTTCCGGAGAGGAATCCTTAAAGCAGATCAAGATGCGGGCCAATCGGATCGGCACGATCACCGGGGAGCTTCTGTTCCTCTGTGAGACCAACCTGGACCTGGTACGGGGGGCCATTGAAAATGAAAAGCCGGACGTGGTGGTCATTGACTCGATCCAGACCATGTACCGGGAGGATGTTTCCTCTGCCCCCGGAAGCGTCAGCCAGGTACGGGAATCCACCAATCTGCTGATGCAGACCGCCAAGGGCTTTGGCATCACCATTTTCATTGTGGGCCATGTGACCAAGGAAGGCGTGGTGGCCGGTCCCAGGGTCCTGGAGCATATGGTGGATACGGTGCTGTACTTTGAGGGAGACCGGAACGACTCCTACCGGATCCTGAGGGCAGTGAAGAACCGGTTCGGCTCCACCAATGAGATCGGCGTGTTTGAAATGCAGGAGAAGGGACTGGAAGAGGTGACCAACCCGTCGGAAATGCTGATCTCCGGCCGCCCTCGGGAGGCTTCCGGGGCTGTGGTGGCCTGTTCTCTGGAGGGAACCAGGCCCATTCTTCTGGAGGTCCAGGCGCTGGTGACGGCCACGAATTTCGGAATGGCCAGAAGGACGGCCAACGGCGTGGACTATAACCGGATCAACATTTTATTGGCGATCTTGGAAAAACGGTGCGGCTATGCCATGAGCCGGTATGACGCCTATGTAAATATCGCCGGTGGCATGAAGATGAACGAGCCGGCCCTGGACCTGGCGGTGGTCATGGCCCTGGTGTCCAGCTTTAAAAACCGGGAGGTGGATCCGGGAATGCTGATCTTTGGCGAGGTGGGCCTTTCCGGTGAGGTCCGCGCGGTATCCCAGGCCGGGCAGCGGGTGGCGGAGGCTGTGAAGATGGGCTTTACGGCCTGTGTGCTCCCCAGGGCCAATCTGGAGAAGCTCCGGGGAGAAAAACGGATCCGGCTCATTGGGGTGGAGAATGTGCGGGAGGCCATCGATGGGGTATTTTCTTCTTCCCCTGCCCGCCATACAGACGCCCTTCCGTTTCAGTCTGGCCGAAGCGGCGCATAGGGGCGCGGAGCAGCAGATCCGGCCGGCAGCAGGAGACTTCCGTTTCAGTCTGGCTGCAGCGGCGCATAGGACCGCCGGGACGCAGGCCCGTACCGGCGGATGGACAGAATTTACAGAGGAGGAACATGGGATGAAAGTGATCGACCTGACCCATACGATCCGGGAGGATATGCCGGTCTATCCGGGAACAGAAACGCCGGGGCTTTTACCGGCCAGCAGCTATGAGAGGGATGGATATAAGGAAACGCTTCTTCATATGTATTCCCATACAGGGACCCATATGGACCCGCCGGCCCATTTATATGAGGGAAGGACGACTCTGGACCAGTTTCCGGCGGATCAGTTTGTAGGCCGGGCGTTGGTGATCGACTGCCGGGACCTTGCGGAGGGCGACGCCATCACCATGGACCGGATCCGGAGATACGGAGCGCTGGCGGAGGAGGCGGATTTTCTGCTGTTTAACCTGGGCTGGGATAAGCGATGGGGAACAGAGGCGTATTTTGGAAATTATCCCTGTGTGGACGACGAGGTCCTGGAGCATATCATAAAGGGGCATTATAAGGGGATCGGATTCGATGTGATCGGACTGGATCCGGTGGACGATGCAGATCTCCCCCGCCATAAGAAGCTGTTCAAGGACTGCGAGATCGTGAATATTGAGAATCTTAAGGATCTGGAGCTGTGCGGAGAGGGGCTCTTCTGGTTTGGCTGCTTTCCGGTGAAGATCGGGAACAGTGACGGAGCACCGGCCAGGGCTGTGGCGTGGATCGGGTAAAAAAATGGGGCTGCCGCCGGGGGACAAAAATGTCCTCTGGCAGCAGCCCCGGTGCGTTTCCGGCCTGCGGTATCTTTATGCCACAGCGTGGATCTTTGCCGCGTCATGGGCCTCCAGAAATTCCTCAAAGGCAGGATCTTCTCCATTGAACTCCACAGTGAGGACCTTTGTGAGATCCAGGCTGAGGACTCCAAGGATGGATTTTGCATCGATGATCACACGGTTGTAGAAAACATTAATATCGAAATCACACTCAGCGGCTCTGGCTACAAAGTCCTTTGCTTCAGCGATGTTAGAGATCCGGATTTTTCTCTGGGTCATCATGGGTATCACTCCTTCAAAAATAAATGTTATAGAATTTCCGTGTTCTTCTCCTTTATATCATTTGTTATTTCAATAGTCAACCGACAAAATCTACTAGTTTTTTTGCTTTTTCCTGGCTTTTCTGTGGCTTTTCTCCAAAATGGACCGGTCTGCCGGCGGAGGAAGGGATAATTACATCAGTTTTTTTAACTTTTCGGAAAATAGTAATTGACATTTGGCGGTTCCTATGGTATCATCTTTAAACGTGAGGGGCAGTAAGGCAGAAAATACAGACCTTTCACAGAGATTAAATTGACCTAGGGGATTAGTTCAATGGTAGAGCAGCGGTCTCCAAAACCGTAGATGGGGGTTCGAGCCCCT
>CAJMRM010000067.1 GCA_905215775.1 uncultured bacterium | reverse complement strand
AGCAGAGAATATAATTTTACAATTAAAACATTAAATGATATCTGTCAAAAGATCGATCTGGAATTATCTGTCAGTCTGGAAAAACCATGTGCAAAGTCTAACTATACCGTTGTCAGATGGGACTCTGAAAAGATTGAGGAGAAAAGAAGAAGGAGCGGATGGACCGCATATCTTTCTGAAGAGGAGGCAATTGCATAATGGAATTAAATTTAATCGCAACCGGAATCGAACTGGTTGGTACGACCATCAAAAATCTTACAGTCGAGAATACCATTGTAGACGTTGAAAAAGAAGCAAAAAGAAGTTTTGGGCTCAATATAAACGAGCCTTATTTTGAAAAAAATGAGGATGGTTTTTTTTCTCAGCTGACGATCGACTTTGAGATTGAGATCGATCAATCCGGGGAACAGAAATTCAAAATGGAATTGACCCTGGAAGGGGCCTTTCTTTCAGAAGGGGGGATAGATGAGAAAAATTTCAAACAGCTCGCAGGCGTCAATGGCGCTGCCGCTGTAATTGGCATTGCAAGAGGAAAAATAGAAGCAATTACATCAAATATTTTTAATAATGGTAAAATTACAATTCCATTTGTAAATGTGGTCGATTATTATAAAAGTATGACGGACTAATTCAAAACCAGATTTGTGAAAATAGCCCTTCACCAAACAGACCGGTCCCAGGGCACAAGCCCAGGAACCGGTCCTCACTTTTCTTTTTATCCATCTTCCCGCAGACCGGACTCTGCCAGGCCAGAAACCAACGGGATCTCTGCTGCCGCCCTAAATCTGCTTATTCGCTCTCTCCGCCCTTCACCTGCGGCCGTCCCAGGCTCTCCCACTTAAGGTACGCGCTGATGAATCCGTCGATGCCGCCATCCAGCACACTGGTCACGTTTCCGCTCTCAAAGCCGGTCCTGTGGTCCTTAATGAGGGTATAAGGCTGGAGCACATAGGAGCGGATCTGGCTGCCCCAGGCGATCTCCTTGATATCCCCGCGGATATCCGAGATCTTCTCCGCATTCTCCTGCTGCTTCAGCATATAAAGCTTTGCCTTTAACATCTGCATGGCCCGGTCCTTGTTCTGGAACTGGGACCGTTCATTCTGGCACTGCACCACGATCCCTGTGGGGATATGGGTAATACGGACGGCGGAGGAGGTCTTATTGATATGCTGTCCGCCGGCGCCGCTGGACCGGTAGGTATCGATCCTTAGGTCATCCGGATTGATCTCCACATCCAGGTCCTCCTCAATATCCGGCATCACATCACAGGATACAAAGGAGGTCTGCCTCTTTCCGTTGGCGTTGA
Organism: uncultured bacterium; assembly: GCA_905215775.1. GTDB lineage: Bacteria > Bacillota > Clostridia > Lachnospirales > Lachnospiraceae > Alitiscatomonas. The sequence goes on along the minus strand of CAJMRM010000067.1, from coordinate 9,227 downwards.
ACGGCGAGATCCGCACCAGGCGGTGGACGCCCCGCTCGGATTTCAGATACCCGAAGGCATTCTCCCCGTTGATCTGGAGCGTCACCGACTTGATCCCGGCCTCCTCACCGGCCAGATAGTCCAGCATCTCCACGGAAAAGCCCTTGCTCTCTGCCCACCGGCAGTACATCCGGTAAAGGATGCTGCACCAGTCGCAGGATTCGGTGCCTCCGGCTCCGGCGTTGAGACGCATGATGGCATGATTGCCATCGTATTCCCCTGTCAGCAGGGTACGGAGCCGCAAGGCCTCCAGCTCATCGGAAAACTCATCCACCATCTTCTGGATCTCCGGAACGATGGCCGGATCGTTTTCCTCGTACCCCATTTCGATCATCAGACCGATTTCTTCGTACTGGTTCTGAAGCCTGTTAAACTCCGCGACCGTATCTTTTAAATGCTTCGCTTCCTTCACAAGCCTTGTGGATAATTCTGCATCTTCCCAGAAGCGGGGCTCCTCCATGGTCTTGTCAAGCTCGTCGATCCGCCTGATCTTCGCATCCAGGTTTAAGGATTCCCGAACTTCCTGAAGCGGTTTTTCATATGTGGATAACGTATATTTAAACTGATCTAACTCAACCATAGAATTTCGTCCTCTCTTACTGGGCTAACGGCTTCCTGCCGTGGCACTGTTTATATTTTTTACCGGATCCGCAGGGACAGGGATCGTTGGGGTAGATCTTCTGGGCCGCACGTCTCTGGGGCGTTCTTGCGGAGGTATTGTCCCTGTTGGTGCCTGTTACCCGGGCCGCAGCCTCTCTCTCGATCTTCTGCTCCACACGGATATGGCAGAGGATACGGACAGTGTCTTCACGGATGGCAGAGGACATATCCTCGAACATCTCATAGCCGCTCATCTTGTACTCTACCAGCGGATCCCTCTGACCATAGGCCTGAAGGCCGATTCCCTGGCGCAGCTGATCCATATCATCAATATGGGACATCCATTTGTTGTCGATCACCTTTAAGAGAACCACCCGCTCGATTTCACGGATCTGCTCTGCATCCGGGAACTCTGCCTCCTTGGCCTCATAGAACTTGGTTGCCTTTTCCTTTAAGGCATGCTTTAACTCATCCTTCTTCATACGGCGGATCTCGTCATTGAGCTCCAGGGGCTTTAAGGGGATGATCGGAAGGATCAGCTCATTTAATTCCTTGAAATCCCACTTATCCGCAGACTGTTCATCTCCAATGGACATGTCCACAGCGCCCTCCACGATGTCGTTTAACATCTTCATGATCACATCGCGCATGTTCTCCCCGTTTAATACCTGGAGACGCTCCGCATAGATCACCTCGCGCTGCTCGTTCATTACCTCATCATATTTCAGCAGGTTCTCACGAATTCCGTAGTTGTTTGTCTCGATCTTTTTCTGGGCCTTTTCGATGGCTGTGGACAGCATCTTATGCTCGATCTGCTCATTCTCCGGTACGCCCAGGGCATTGAACATGCTCATGAGCTTATCAGAGCCGAAGAGACGCATCAGATCATCCTCCAGAGACAGGTAGAAGCGGGATTCACCCGGGTCTCCCTGACGGCCGGAACGGCCGCGCAGCTGGTTATCGATACGCCTGGATTCATGACGCTCTGTACCGATGATCTTTAAGCCGCCCAGGGCCTTGGATTCGTCGTCCAGCTTGATATCCGTACCACGGCCGGCCATGTTGGTGGCGATGGTCACAGCGCCGTGTACGCCGGCCTCCGCAACGATCTCCGCCTCCAGCTCATGGAACTTGGCGTTTAACACCTTATGGGGAACTCCGCGCTTTTTCAGCATATGGCTCAGCATTTCAGAGGTTTCGATGGTAATGGTTCCTACCAGCACCGGCTGGCCCTTTTCATGGGTCTTTACGATCTCCTCCACAACCGCGTGGAATTTTTCCTTCTTTGTCTTATAAACGGCGTCCTCCAGGTCCTTACGGATCACCGGGCGGTTGGTGGGGATCACGATAACATCCATGCCGTAAATATTCCGGAACTCCCGCTCCTCCGTCTGGGCAGTACCGGTCATACCGGCCTTTTTGCGGAACTTATTAAAGAAGTTCTGGAAGGTGATGGTAGCCAGAGTCCTAGACTCTCTTCTTACGTTTACGTGCTCCTTTGCCTCAATGGCCTGGTGGAGACCGTCGGAATACCGGCGGCCCGGCATAATACGGCCAGTGAACTCGTCAACGATCAGTACCTCGTCGTCCTTTACCACATAGTCCTTATCCCGGAACATCATGTAATTGGCACGGAGGGCCAGGATGATATTATGCTGGATCTCCAGGTTCTCCGGATCGGCCAGGTTTTCAATATGGAAGAACTGCTCCACCTTCTTAACGCCTTCGGCCGTCAGGTTTACAACCTTATCCTTCTCATTGACAATGAAATCTCCGGTCTCCTCGATCTCCTCGCCCATGATAGCGTTGAATTTATTGAACTCTCCGGACTCCTCGCCCCGGGTCAGCTGTCTCGCCAGCACATCGCAGACCTCGTAAAGCTTTGTGGACTTCCCGCTCTGGCCGGAAATGATCAGAGGCGTTCTGGCCTCGTCGATGAGGACCGAGTCCACCTCGTCGATGATACAGTAATCCAGATCCCTCAGAACCATCTGCTCTTTGTAGATGGCCATATTGTCACGAAGATAGTCAAAGCCCAGCTCATTGTTCGTCACATAGGTGATATCGCAGTTGTAGGCGGCCTTTCTTTCCTCAGGGGTCATGGAGTTCAATACCACGCCCACCTTAAGGCCTAAAAATTCATGAACCTGTCCCATCCACTCGGCGTCACGCTTTGCCAGATAGTCGTTGACCGTTACGATCTGCACGCCTTTCCCGGACAGGGCGTTTAAATACGCCGGACATGTGGACACAAGGGTCTTTCCTTCACCGGTCTTCATCTCTGAGATACGGCCCTGATGCAGGACGATACCGCCGATGAGCTGTACCGGGTAGTGCTCCATATTTAAGGTTCTCTTTGCCGCTTCCCGGACTGTGGCGAAGGCCTCCGGCAGGAGATCATCCAGGGTCTCTCCGGCTGCCAGACGCTCTTTAAACTTTCTGGTCTGGTCCTTTAATTCCTCGTCGCTCATTTTCTGCATTTCCGGACGCAGCTTTTCAATTTTATCGATAATCGGGTAGATCAGCTTTAACTCCCGTTCACTGTGCGTTCCAAATACTTTTTCAACAAGATTCATTCTGCACGCTCCTAAATCTAAAACATTCTTTTTTCCCCGGCTTCCTGACACCGGAGAACAGTTCTGCTATCATACAATCCTTTATATTCTATCACCTTCACACGGTTTATTCAATGCTTTCCTTTTTTTTTAACAATTTAGACATATTTCTATACACGCCCACAGCCGCCGGCACAGGGGATCCCGCCGTTTTCCAGCGTCTGAGGGGTAAAATTATTGTAAACTGGCAGATTGCACAAACCATACATTCGATTTCCCGGTTATCCACTTTATCCACCGTCATCCACAAAACTTTTGTTGAAAGTTGTCCCCCTGTTTTTTCCTTATTTTACTGAAAAACGCACTTATACACCAAGTTATCCACATTATCCACAATTTATCCCTTGGTTGATTCCCATTTTTCGATGGGCACGAAATTTGTCATATTTTTGTACACATCTCATAAAATTCACTTTTTCGACCATTTTTCCCATGAACCCATTGACAAATGACGAACGCCGTCCATCGTCCTCCTATCGTATCACATATCCGTATGCTTCCCTAAGTTGTCGCACCTTTTATTAATTTCAGTTGTTTTTTACAGAATTATATGGTATAATAAGACCATCCCAAAAGAAGGAGTTGATTCTATGCGTTATATCATCAGCGGAAAGAACATCGACATTACACCAGGTTTAAAAGAAGCAGCAGAAAGTAAGATCGGAAAGCTGGAACGCTATTTTTCTCCTGATACGGAAGTACAGGTAACCATGAGCGTAGAGAAAGGACGCCAGAAAATCGAGGTAACGATCCCTGTCAAAGGCAGCATCATCCGTGCCGAGCAGGATTCCAATGATATGTATGTTTCCATTGACCTTGTGGAAGAGATCATCGAACGTCAGATCAAAAAATATAAAACAAAGCTCATCGACAAAAAGCAGAGCGCGCTTTCCTTCAGCGAGGCCTTCCTGCAGGAAGAGCCGGAGCATGAGGAGACCATCAAGATCGTAAAGACCAAACGCTTCGCAATGAAGCCCATGGATCCGGAGGAAGCCTGCATCCAGATGGAGCTGCTGGGACATAACTTCTTTATGTTCCTCAACGCAGAAACCAACGAGGTCAATGTTGTTTATAAGAGAAAATCAAATTCCTATGGTCTGATCGAACCGGAATTCTGATGACCCCCAGTGGACAAGCCTTTGAAAGGCCGGTGCGCGGAATCTCCCGCACCGGTCTTTTTATGAAGGGCCGCGGCTTACCCGCTGCCGCCCTGTCTTTAGGAAAGCCCTATATTTCAGGAAAGAGAGGAACCGCAATGAAAATATCCATCGTTTACCATTCATCCACAGGCCGCACAGAGGCAGCCGCAAAAGAGATCGTCAAGGGCATTGAAGCTGTGGAGGGCATGGAAGCCGTCCTGATCCCCGTTTCATCCTTTCACGAAAAAAAGGACGAATATGTGAAGGAACTCCAGGAATCTGCCGGCGTGCTGTTCGGAACGCCGGACTACTACGCCGCTGAATCCTGGCAGCTGAAGCAGTGGCTGGACACATGCCCCGTAAGCCTGGGCGGAAAGCTTGGCGGCGCTTTCGCCACCTCCAACGTACCCCAGGGCGGCCCGGTCATGGCCATCGAAAGCATCCTGACCCAGCTCCTGGTAAAAGGAATGCTGATCTATTCCGGCGGGACCAGCCTGGGAAAGCCCAATATCCATCTGGGGCCCGTATGCACCGGACCTGAAATGACCGGAATGGATCTCTTCCCCGTATTCGGACAGCGCTTCGCCTCCAAGGCAAAGGAAATCTTCCGGTAAGCTCCATAAAATAAGCCCTCTGGCCATCTGCAGCCGACAGCCAGGGGGCTTATTTTTGTTTTTATCCTATTTTTTCATTTTATTCCGTTTATTGGCACATGCCATACAGGTATCGCAGGCGCTCTTTGCAACGGCCATGCCGCCCAGGGAGGTTTCCCTAAGCTCCGACGGAATGGAACGACCCACGGCGTACATGACTGCAATGGTCTCGTCGATGGGCGTAATGCTCTTTACCCCCGCCAGGGAAAGCTCCGCAGAGATCAGCGCATTGGAAGCGCCCATGGCGTTCCGGTTCTGGCAGGGATTTTCCACCAGGCCGCCAACGGGGTCGCAGACCAGTCCCAGGATATTGACCATGGCAAAGGACGCCGCATCCATACACTGTCTCGGAGTGCCGCCAAAGAGCTCCACAGCCGCCGATGCAGCCATGGCGCTGGCAGAGCCCACCTCTGCCTGGCAGCCGCCCTCTGCTCCCGCTGTGGTGGCGTTTCTGGTGATCAGATAGCCGATGGCAGCCGCGTTGAACAGCGCCTGACAGATCTCGTCATCGGTAAAGCCGTACTGCTCCTGGAGGGCACAGAGGGTTCCAGGGATCACGCCGGAGGAACCGGCCGTGGGAGCCGCCACGATAAGGCCCATGGAGGCATTGACCTCCAGAACGCCCACCGCATAGGCGATGGCCTTGGAAACCACATCGCCGCAGATATTTTTTCCCTGCTCCCGTAACGCGTGGAGCTTCTTGCTCTCCCCGCCGATCATGCCGCCCATGCTGACGATGTCTTCCTTTAAGGGCTTCTTTACCGCCGCCTGCATGATGGAGAACGCTTTTTTCATCCTGGCCCTGGTCCTTTCCCCATCCTGCTCCAGAAAGGTGGTCTCCCGCTCAAACATGGCCTCGGAGATCTTTTTATTTTCTTTTTCACAGTATTCTAAAAGCTGCGCACCGTTGATAAAATTCATATCCCTTTCCCTCCGTTAATCCAGCTGGATGGCAGGCACTACCAGCACATTCGTCACTGATTCCACACCCTTTAAGGCGCTGACCACCTGGTTGGACACATTGGTGTCCACCTCGATGATGGCATAGGCCCGTTTTCCCTTGCTCTCCCGGTAAAGGCGCAGGGAACCGATGTTCAGATCGTAGGCGCTTAAAACCGTAGTCACGAAGGCCAGCGTTCCCTTTTTGTCCACATGCTCCACCACCAGAGTGCAGTAATTGCCCGTCAGCTCCACATCCACGCCGTTGAGCCGTGTGATCACTGCGTTTCCGCCTCCGATGGATTTGCCTCTCAGAGAGACGATGCTGCCGTCCTTGTCGGTCACATAGATATCCACCGTATTGGGGTAGATCTCCTTGTCCGTGAAGTTTTCTTCAAAGGAAAATGCAACGCCTGCCTCCTTGGCGTGCTCAAAGGAATCCCGGATCCGCTCGTCGTCGGGATGGTATCCCAGGATACCGCCCACCAGAGCCCGGTCCGTACCGTGGCCGTGATACGTTCTGGCAAAAGAACCGTAAAGCACGAATTTTACAGATACAGCCTTTTCCACCATACGACCCGCAACAAAGGCGATCCGCAGCGCCCCCGCCGTGTGGGAGCTGGAGGGACCGATCATATTTGGTCCCAGAATGTCAAACGTTCCAATCTCGTTCATATCCTTTGATTCCTCCTGGATGTTAATTTAAAAACGTAACCGCCTTATAGGGCGTCCTGTAATATGCAGTTGTGATCATGATCCCGTTTTTGGGCGTGCTGGCGTGGATGATCTGGCCGCCGCCGATGTACAGCGCCACATGGTTGATGTAGTCGCCGCTGGCATAAAACAGCAGATCCCCCGGCTGGACAGCGTCGATGGAGATCTCTTTTCCTTTGGCCGCCTGATCCCTGGAGCTCCTTCCGGTGCTGATCCCGAAGTGCTCAAAGACCTTCATTGTAAAGCCAGAGCAGTCTGCTCCCTCTGTCAGGCTTGTCCCGCCGTATACATAGGGATTTCCCAGGAACTGTTTTGCGTAAGCCACGATGGCCGTGCGGGTTGCAGATACAAGCTCTGCGCTTCCCGGGCCAGACTGGGCCAGGCCGTTCTGGGATGCTCCATGATCTGCTCCGGGGCCGGACTGGCTTCCGCTGGTCCCGGCGCTTCCCGAGCCGCCTCCCGGACCGCTGGTTCCGGAATTTCCAGCATTCCCGCTGGTCCCGGCGTTTCCGCTTCCTCCAGGCCCGGTCTGGCTTCCGATACCTGCGTTCTGTCCCTCCGCAGGCTTTGCCGTATTCTGGGAAACCGGCTCCTCATTGGGATTCGCCTGGATAAAGCCGATCTCCGCTGAAGAAATCTCCGGTGAGATCACGGTTCCCCCGTTCTGGACGTTCTCTTCTCCTTTCAGCTGCTCCATGGCGGCAATCGCCTCCTGGGCCTCCTTCTGGAGCTTTTCCGCCTCTTCCTTCTTTTTCTGCTCTTCCTCTGTGCTCACCGCCTGATCGAACTCCACCCGCTGGGTGATATAGTCCTTATGTACATAGCCGCTCAGCTCGTAGTCCACCTGGATCTGTACAAAATCGCCTTCTTCCTTTGTGGCGATGTACTCGGCATCCCGGGACAGCAGCGTCAGTGTGGCGCTGGTGGTATTGGGCTCCTCTCTGAGACGCAGCGTCTCAGTATTGATGGTGGCGTACACGGTCCCCACCTGCTTTGCCACCTTCTCCGCCTCTGCTCCGGTGATAAAATATTCCGCCTTGATATATCCGTTGACGGAGCCGGACTGGATCTGATACCAGGCTCCACCCTCTCCGTCCACAGTCTTTAAAATGGTGGCGGCGCAGTTATTATAGATCTTTCCCACGATGCCGCTGCCAGTGTTGGGCTCTGTCCGGACATTGACGTAATTGCTCACCTGGGAAATGGCCACGTTAGCATACGCCTCCCCGTTGGAGCCCACCACCGGGATCCCCAGGCGGGGGCTGGTCTGGGCCGCCGTATCTGCATAGACCGTCGCCGGAGTCAGCATAAGCGCCAGGGCGCATCCAACGGTCAGTATGATCTTTCTGTTTTTCATTCTGTCTTTCCTTCCTTACTGCTGTCCGTTTAAATACCGCTCCGCGCTGGTCACGCAGTTGGCTCCGTCCGCCACGGCCGTAACGATCTGGCGCAGATTTTTTTTGCGCACATCTCCGGCTGCAAAAATCCCCGGACGGGATGTTTTTCCGTCCTCACCCGCCAGGATGTAATGGCCCTCGTCCATGGCCACCAGCCCCTCCAGGCCCTCTGTATTGGGTGAGATCCCCACGGCAATGAACACGCCGTCCACAGAGAGCTCCTTCGTTTCTCCCGTTTTTTTATTGGTGAGGCTCAGGGACTCCACCTTATCGTCCCCGTTGATGGAATCCGTCACCGTATCCCACAGGATCTCCACGTTTTCCATCTCCATCAGCTTTTTCTGGAGGCTTCTGGCTCCCCTGAGCTCATCCCGGCGGTGGATCAGATAGACCTTCTCACAGATCCTGGCCAGGAAAATGACGTCCTCAATGGCCACATCTCCGCCTCCCACCACGGCGGCTGTCTTCTTTTTAAAGAACGCCCCGTCGCAGGTCGCGCAGTAGGAAACGCCCATGCCCATAAGCCGCTCCTCCCCGGGAACGCCCAGCTTTCTGTGGCGGGCGCCTGTGGCAATGATCACGGCTCTTGCCAGATACGTCCCGTTTTCACCAGTCAGCCTCCACAGGGAAGGGGCCTCTTCTCCGGCTTCAGCCGCCCTTAATAGGCCTTCGCCAGCCTCTCCTGCCGGTTCGATCCCGGTGATAGTGTCCTCGGCAAACTCCGCGCCAAGCCGGTCCGCATGCTCCCGGAATTTCATTCCCAGGTCAAAGCCGTTGATCCCCGGAAGACCGGCGTAATTATCTACCTCATAGGTGGTCAGCACCTGTCCGCCGCTGACCATCTCCTTTTCTATTACCAGTGTCTTTAACTCTGCTCTCTGGGCGTATATGGAGGCTCCGAGGCCCGCCGGGCCGGAACCTAAGATCACAAGATCATAAATCTGTTCCATGTTTTCCTCCCATTCCTGTTTCTGTCATTGCCTCCCGGGAAACGGAAATCCGCTGGAACCCAGGTCCTCTGGAAGTAAATCCTCCAGCTTCCAGCCTGCTCCTGCGCAGGCACATAGCTCCTTCTTAGTATATCACAGTCCTGGTAAAGAATACAAACGGTTTTCCAGGAAATATTCGTGG
>CAJMRM010000066.1 GCA_905215775.1 uncultured bacterium | reverse complement strand
TTGCGACCTCTGCGTCCCGAACGCAGCGCTCTACCAAACTGAGCCACGCCTCGATCACAGACGTAAGTATAATATAAAACTCCAGAAATGTCAACTATATTTTTCATTTTTTTTCAAACAATTAATTAAATTCTTTTCCGGCTCCCGTCAGACACCGCGGACGGCCCAGAGAGCTTCGGGGGAAGGCGGACGGACCCGGAGATCCCAGCTGTCTTCCCCTGAAAAACTACAGCATTCTCTTAATCGTCTCGCACAGCTCGTCCACAGCCTTATCTGCATCGCCGTTTTTAATATCGTTCACCACGCAGGACTTGATATGGCTGGACAGCAGCGTCCGGCTGAACCCGTTCAGGGCCGACTGGATCGCAGATACCTGGACCAGGATATCGGTGCAGTACCGATCGTCCTGGACCATGGCCTTTACCCCCCGTACCTGCCCCTCGATCCGATTCAGGCGGCTGATAAGGTCCTTCTCCTCCTTCGCTGTTCTGTGTTTATGTCTGATCCCGCAGTCTTCCATATTCATGCTCTTATTCTCGTCCACAATACCTCTCCTTGTTGTAAAAAAACTAGTCTGTCACCTTGTAATCCTGATCCTCTACTGCCTTTTTGAGAACGTCAAACGCCACGTCCTCCTTTAAGGTCACCACGGCGGTACCCGCCTCATGGCTCACAGAAGCGCTCTCCACTCCCGGCACCGCCTCCAGGGCCTTTTTTACCCGGGCCTCGCAGTGCCCGCACATCATACCCTCGATCTTTAATGTCTTTTCCATGGTCTTCACCTCCTTTTTCGTTTTTTCTGCTTTTATTTTTCTGTCTCTGTCTGCCCGATGCAGATCAAAGAAGTTCAGCCTCAATGCATTGGATACGACGCAGAAGCTGGATAAGCTCATGGCCGCCGCTCCAAACATGGGATTCAGCTTCCAGCCCAGGACCGGGATAAAAAGGCCCATGGCCAGGGGAATCCCTACCACATTATAAAAGAACGCCCAGAACAGGTTTTCGTGGATATTCCGCAGAGCCGCCCGGCTTAAGCGGATGGCCGCCGGCACATCCGACAGACGGCTCTTCATCAGGACCACATCGGCCGCATCGATGGCGATGTCTGTACCGGCGCCAATGGCGATCCCTGTATCCGCCCGGGTAAGGGCCGGAGCGTCGTTGATCCCGTCGCCCACCATGGCAACCCGTCCCTGCTCCTTTAAGGCCCGCACCGCACTTTCCTTTCCGTCCGGAAGGACTCCCGCGATGACCTCGTCCACGCCGGCCTCCCGGCCTACGGCTTTTGCCGTCCGCTCGTTGTCCCCGGTCAGCATCACCACGCGGATCCCCATGTTCTGCAGCTCCCTCACAGCCCTGGGGCTGTCCTCTTTTATTACGTCCGCCACGGCTATGATCCCCAGGAACCGGTCTCCCGAGCCAAAGAACAGCGGCGTCTTTCCATTTTCAGCCAGGGCCAGCGCCCGGCTCCTGGCTTCCTCCGGCACAGAAATCTTCGTCTCCATATACCGGAGATTTCCGCCGTACACCGGCGTTCCGTTTAATACAGCTGCCAGCCCGTTTCCCGGAAGGGCCTTGAACTCCGACACCTCCTCCGGGGTCAGGCCTTCCTCCTCCGCCCTCAGAAGCACAGCCCTGGCCAGCGGATGCTCGCTTTTTTTCTCCAGGGCGCAGGCCATGGAAAGAAGCTCCGTTTCCAGGACCCCCTCTCCCGGGATCAGCTCCGTAACCCTGGGCTCTCCGCTGGTGATGGTTCCGGTCTTATCCAGCACCACGATCTCTGTCTTTCCCGTTTCCTCCAGGGATACGGCCGTTTTGAACAGGATCCCGTTTTTCGCCCCAAGTCCGTTTCCCACCATGATGGCCACCGGCGTGGCCAGCCCCAGGGCGCAGGGGCAGCTGATCACCAGCACCGAGATCCCCCGGGCCAGGGCAAAGCCGTAGGTCTCCCCGGCCGCCAGCCATCCAAAGACCGTAAGGACTGCAATGGCTATGACTGCGGGGACAAAGACGCCTGATACCCGGTCTGCCACCTTGGCAATGGGAGCCTTGGTGGCCGCCGCGTCGCTGACCATTTTTATGATCTGGGAGAGGGTCGTGTCCTCGCCCACCCGGGACGCCTGGCAGCGGATAAAGCCCGACTGGTTCACCGTGGCCGCAGAGACCACATCGCCAGGCCCCTTATCCGCCGGAATGCTCTCACCGGTCAGCGCCGCCTCATTGACCGCGCTCTCCCCCTCCAGGACCACTCCGTCCACAGGAATATTCTCTCCGGGACGCACCACGAAGATGTCGCCCTTTCTCACCTGGGCAATGGGGACCTCCGCTTCCACGCCGTCCCGCTCCACCACAGCCGTTTTGGGAGCCAGCTTCATAAGCCCCTTTAAGGCGTCGGTGGTCTTTCCCTTGGAACGGGCCTCCAGCATCTTTCCCACAGTAATAAGAGTCAGGATCATGGCCGCCGACTCGAAGTAAAACTCGTGCATATACGTCATGACTCCGGCCATATCGCCGTTCATCTGGGCCTCCGTCATCTCAAACAGGGCATATACGCTCCATCCGAAGGAGGCCGCAGAGCCCAGGGCCACCAGGGTGTCCATATTGGGGGCGCGGTGCAGAAGTCCCTTAAAGCCGCTGATAAAAAACTTCTGGTTGATCACCATGACCGCGGCTGACAGCAAAAGCTGCAGAAGGCCCATGGCCACATGATTATCTGCAAAAAATCCCGGCACTGGCCAGCCCCACATCATATGTCCCATGGAAAAATACATGAGGACGGCCAGAAATCCCAGGGAAGAGAGCAGCCGTTTTTTCAGCACCGGCGTTTCATGATCCTCCAGGGCAGCCTCGTCAAAGACTCCGCCCTGGGCATCCGGACCGTCTCCGGCGCCTTCCTCCCCTCTGCGGCTTCCCTTTACAGAAGCCCCATAGCCCGCCTCTTTCACGGCGGCAATAATATCGGCAGCGTCTGCGCTTCCCTCCACGCCCATGGAATTGGTCAGAAGGCTGACGGAGCAGGATTCCACTCCCGGTACCTTCGATACTGCCTTCTCCACCCTGGCGCTGCAGGCCGCGCAGCTCATGCCTGTCACTGTATATTGTTCCATAAATTCCTCCACAACAGGTGTTAGGTTTACACTGCATACCCCCACTGGGTACATTTATAAAATATCACGTTTTGCCAATCCTGTCAAGGAGGTGCCATATTTTTTTGTCATTTCTCCAGGAACAGGCAAAAAAACTGGTCCTGCACATGGAGCAGACGTCCGGCCGCTGCGGACATCCATTAAAAGTCGAACAGAGAAAGCTGGTTGGTCTCCGGCAGATCCTTAAGGATCCCCAGCTCCCCCATCAGATCACAGATGGTCTTGCTGACCCTGGTGCGGTTTCTGAAATCCTCCTTGGATAAGAAGGGACCGTCCTTGGCTGCCTCCTCGATGGAATCCGCCGCCTTTTCTCCCAGGCCGTCGATGCTGTTGATGGAGGGCATCAGCCGGTTCCCCATGACCTGGAACTGTCTGGCCTTGGCCTTATAGATATCCATGGGAAGGAAATCAAAGCCCCTGGCGTACATTTCCTGAACGATCCGCATGTCCCTCAAGGTATCCTGCTCCTTTTTGGAAAGGGAGTCCGACCGTCTCTTATAGTCCTCCAGGTGACGCTCCAGCTTTTCCCTGCCCAGGCACATGAGCTCATAGGAAAAGGCGCTGGCACGGATACTGAAGAAGGAGGCGTAATAGGCCAGAGGATAAAATACCTTACAGTAGGCGATCCGCCATGCCATCATCACGTAAGCCGCCGCATGGGCCTTGGGGAACATGTATTTGATCTTTTTACAGGACCAGATGTACCAGTCGGGTACGCCGTGGGCCACCATTTCCTCCTCCCACTCAGGCTTCAGGCCCTTGCCCTTGCGGACCGCTTCCATAATGGTAAAGGCCGTGCCCTCCTCCAGTCCCTGCTGGATCAGATAGATCATGATATCGTCACGGGTACAGATGGCCGTCTGGATGGTCGCCTTCCCCTCCTGGATCAGGGTCTGGGCATTGCCCAGCCACACGTCTGTTCCATGGGCCAGACCGGCGATCCGCACCAGGTCCGAAAAATATTTGGGCTTTGTATCAATGAGCATCTGCATGGCAAAATCTGTTCCGAACTCCGGAACCCCCAGGGCTCCCAGCTTACAGCCGCCGATGTCCTCGGGCGTGATGCCCAGGGCTGAGGTATCCTGGAACAGGCTCATGACCTCCCTGGAATCCAGGGGGATATCCTTTACGGGATCCAGGCCGATCAGGTCCTGGAGCATCCGGATCATGGTGGGATCATCATGGCCCAGGATATCCAGCTTTAACAGGTTGTGGTCGATGGAATGGTAGTCAAAGTGGGTGGTGATGGTCTTGGTGGTCATATCATTGGCCGGATGCTGCACCGGCGTAAAGGAATAGATCATTTCCCCCAGGGGAAGGACCACGATGCCGCCGGGATGCTGGCCGGTGGTACGCCTTACGCCCACGCAGCCCTGTACGATCCGGTTGATCTCGCAGTTTCTCTTCCGCTCACCGTGCTCCTCAAAATAGTTTTTCACATAACCGAAGGCCGTTTTGTCCGCCAGGGTTCCGATGGTCCCCGCCCGGAAGGTCTGCCCCTTTCCAAAGATCACCTCCGTGTAATCGTGGGCGCGGCTCTGGTATTCTCCGGAGAAGTTTAAGTCGATATCCGGCTCCTTATCCCCCTTGAAGCCCAGGAAGGTCTCAAAGGGAATATCAAAGCCGTCCTTGGTCAGGGGATGGCCGCAGACCGGACACAGCTTGTCCGGCATATCGCAGCCGGCCATACCGGAATATTTCTTCACTTCCTCTGAATCAAAGTCATAATAGTGGCAGCTGGTACAGTAATAATGGGGGCTTAAGGGGTTTACCTCGGTGATCCCCGACATGGTGGCCACAAAGGATGAGCCCACAGAGCCCCGGGAGCCCACCAGGTATCCGTCCTCATTGGACTTCCATACCAGCTTCTGGGCGATGATGTACATAACGGCAAAGCCGTTGGAGATAATGGAGGTCAGCTCCCGCTCCAGCCGGTCGGTCACGATCTTCGGCAGGTTGTCGCCGTACATTTCATGGGCCCGGCTGTAACAGATGTTTCTCAGGGTCTCATCGGAATTTTCGATCACCGGCGGACACTTATCCGGCCGCACCGGGGCAATGGGCTCGCACATGTCGGCGATCTTCCTGGTATTGGAGACCACCACCTCATAGGCCAGATCGCTGCCTAAGTATTCAAATTCCGATAGCATTTCCTCCGTGGTGCGCAGGTACAGGGGAGCCTGCTCGTCACTGTCCTTAAAGCCCATGCCCGCCATGAGGATCCGCCGGTAGATCTCGTCCTCCGGATCCAGGAAATGGACGTCACAGGTGGCGCATACCGGCTTTCCGCACTGCTCTCCCAGCCGCACGATCTTCCGGTTGATCTCCTTCAGATCCTCCACGGTCTTTACGGTGCTCTTTTCATCCCGCAGCATAAACATGTCGTTGCCCAGGGGTTGGATCTCCAGATAGTCGTAAAACCGCACCAGCCGCTGAAGCTCCGCATCGGTGCCTCCCCGCAGGATGGCCTGGTAAAGCTCCCCGGCTTCGCAGGCCGAGCCGATGATCAGCCCCTCCCGGTACTGGTTTAAAAGGCTCTTGGGGATCCTGGGACGTCTGGAAAAGAACCGCACATGGGACCAGGACACCAGCCGGTACAGATTTACCCTCCCCAGATCGTTCTTTGCCAGGATGATCACATGGTAGGTGGGCATTTTCATGATGGCCGAATCCTCCGCCTGGTTAAAGACGTTCAGATCGTCCAGCGTTTCCATGTTGTGCTGTTTTTTTAGCATTTCCACGAATTTCAGGAAAATTCCCGCCGTGGCCTCCGCATCGTCCACAGCCCGGTGATGATTCTCCAGGGATACATTTAGCGCTTTGGCCACCGTATCCAGCTTATACCGGTTTAAATTGGGAAGGAGCACCCGGGCCAGGGCCACGGTGTCCATGACCGTGGGCTGGAATTCGTACCCCAGGACAGAAGCGTTGTGGCTGATGAAGCTCACGTCAAAGGACGCGTTATGGGCCACCAGCACCGCTCCCCGGGAAAATTCCAGGAACCTCCCAAGGACCGGGCCGATGGTCTCGGCTCCCATGACCATGGCATCATTGATGCCCGTAAGCCGTTCGATCTCAAAGGGAATGGGAACCTCCGGGTTTACGAACTCATCCATACGGTCTGTGATCACGCCATTTTCCACCCTTACGGCGCCGATCTCGATGATCCTGTTCTTCACAGGGGAAAAGCCCGTGGTCTCGATATCGAACACCACAAAGGAGCCGTCCAGGCTCTGGTTTCTGGAATTCTCCACGATCTCCTTCATATCGTCCACCAGGTATCCCTCCACGCCATAGAGGACCTTAAAGGCATCCCCCTTGTCCAGGGCGTGGCTGGCGTCCGGGAAGGCCTGGACGCAGCCGTGGTCGGTGACGGCCAGGGCCGGCATTCCCCACTGCTTCGCCCGTTTTATGATATCCTTTACTTCGGAAACGCCGTCCATGTCGCTCATTTTCGTATGGCAGTGGAGCTCTACCCGCTTCACCGGAGCATGATCCATCCTCCGGGTGGTAAAATCCTCACACTTTTTGATCCCCGTGACAGAGCCCACGGTCAGCTCGCCGTCGAACCGGTCGATGGTGGTGATCCCCTTGAGCTTTATGAACTTTCCCTGCTTTATGGCCTCGTCGGCATCGGCCTCCTGGTCTTCTCTCAGGAACATCTTGATGGTGATGCTGTCGGTGAAATCGGTGATGTCGAAGATCATCATCTTGCTTCCGCTTCTCAGCTCCCTTTTCTCCATCCGGATGATCTTTCCCCGTAAGACCACCTCGCCGATCTCTCCGGCGATCTCATGGATCTCCATGGTCTCGCCCTCGAAATCACGGCCGTAAAGCACGTCGGGGTTCTCCGACTTCCGGTAGGGCATCCGGCCGCCCCGGCCTCCGTCCCGCTTAAAGCCGTGGCCGGAACCGGTCTGGGCGCCGAAGGAGCCGCCGTTTCCGCCCTCTCCGCCGGAATTGCCTTTTCCTCCGGCGGATTTTTTCTCTCCGAACGTTTTTTTCGTAAAGGTACGGGAACCGGCGTCCGCCTTTTTCTCCCGGGCCGGAGCCGTTCCTCCCCGTTCCTCCTCCTGGAGCCGGGAGCCGGACGTTCTCTCCTCCGCGTCCGTATCCTGGGCGCGGGATGCCAGGAGGGCCGCCAGGGCCGCCTCCTCGTCAAAGCCTGCTTCTCTTTCCTTCTTTGCCTCTGTAAAACGGAATTTCACCTCCGCCGGAAGGCCGCACCGCTCTGTGAAGATCTTTTCCAGGATCCGCCCCACCTCCTTTGACCGTTCCCGGTAGATCAGGTTATCCTCGATGGTCATGACCATGGTATCCTCCGCCTCGAAGGCCGTTTCCGACCGGCGCAGGAGATTGTATTCGATCATTCCGAACCGTTTGAACTCCATCAGGATACTGTCCTTATAGACCTGGTACAGCTTTTCCGGTGTATACTGGGCCGAAAGACGGTATTTTTCAAGGATCTTCACCGAAATGGCACGTCCGGGGAACAGCTGCTTTGCGATCCCCTCCTCCATGCTGTAAATATTCTTTTTATGGATCAGTCTGGGACTTACGATATAAATGCGGAGGGAGCTTCTGTCCTTTGGCATGGATACCTTTTCCACCATGACCAGCTTCAGAAGCTCCTTTAATTCCTCGCTGATATGCAGTCCCGGAAATACTTCCAGAAACGGTTTCTCCATTATTCTCCCTTTGCTTCCTTCATGGCCAGCAGCTCCGCCCTGAGAGCCGGCAGAAGCTCATCCTCCGGCAGCTTCTTAAGGATCTGGCCCTTCTTTATGAGAAGGCCCTCGCCGATGCCTCCGGCAATGCCGATGTCCGCCTCCCTGGCCTCTCCCGGTCCATTGACCACGCAGCCCATGACGGCCACCTTCACATCCATATCGATATCTGCTACCATTTCCTCCACCTGGGTGGCCAGACCGATGAGGTCGATCCGGGTACGCCCGCAGGTGGGGCAGGAAACCACTTCAATGCCGCCGGTTCTCAGCTTCAGCGCCTTCAGGATCTGTCTGGCGCTCCTGATCTCCTCCACCGGATCTCCGGTCAGGGAAACACGGATGGTGTCCCCGATCCCCTCATAGAGGATGATCCCCAGGCCCACGGCAGATTTGATATTTCCCGAAAGCAGTGTCCCCGACTCGGTGATCCCCACATGGAGAGGATACCGGCAGTCCCGGGCCAGGAGCTCATGGGCCTTGACGCACATCATCACGTCTGAGGATTTGATGCTCACCACCAGGTTGTCGTAGCCCAGCTCCTCGATGACCTGGATCTCTCTTCTGGCGCTCTCCACCAGGGCCTCTGCCGTAACGCCGCCGTAACGCTCCACCAGCTCCTTCTCCAGGGAGCCGCTGTTGACGCCCACACGGATGGGGATATTATACTCCTTCGCCTTATTCACCACAGCCTTTACCCGTTCCCGGGCGCCGATGTTCCCGGGATTGATCCGGATCTTATCGGCTCCGCTTTCTATGGCGGCAATGGCCAGACGGTAATCAAAATGGATATCCGCCACCAGGGGGATATGGATCTCCTTTTTAATCTGGCGGATGGCTCCGGCAGCCTCCATGGTGGGCACCGCCACCCGGATAATATCACAGCCGGCGGCCTCCAGCTTAAGGATCTGGGCCACCGTAGCCTCCACATCCTCTGTCTTCGTATTGCACATGGACTGGATCAGCACCGGATTTCCTCCGCCGATCACCTTGCCGCCGATCCGGATCACCTTTGTATTTTCCCTGTACATAAAACCCTCCAAACTTTCCAGAAGCCGCCTTGATGACCGGCGGCCTTACATCAGGAATCTCACATCGTTAAACAGTACAAACACCATAAATGCCATGAGGAGCGCCATTCCGGCCATGTTCACCGCGCCCTCGATCCTCTGGTCCACCGGCTTTTTCGCTGCCAGCTCATACGCCAGGAACACCAGCCTTCCTCCGTCCAGTGCCGGGAAGGGCAGCAGGTTCATGACACCCAGGTTGGCTGAGAACATCACCATCAGATTCAGCAGGTTCATGAAAACCGTCACCATGCCGTAGGGCCGCACCTGCTCCACCGTATTGTCAATAATAGAAACGATCCGCACCGGACCGGCGATATCATCGGCGCTTACCCGGCCTCCCACAAGCTCCTTTAAGCTGTCCACCACGGTCAGCACCGCATACCGCACCTCGGCGGCTCCGTATTTGACGATCTTCGGGAGGTGAAAGCCCAGGGGCTCATAGCCGGAAAACTGGATCCCGGTCAGATACCGGCCGTCCTGGAACAAAAACAGATCCGCGTCCAGAAAGGCCTCATGGCTCTCCCATTTCCCAGTCTCCTCATCCAGCCGTTCATACTGGACCGCAATGTCCTGGTTTCCGTTTACCAGCATCTTAAGGACCACGTCCCTGGCGATCATCACCCGGCGGCCGCCGATCCTTGTGATCACATCTCCGGCCTGAAGCCCGGCTGCGTCCGCCGCCTGTCCCGGCGTTACCTCCTGGATCCTGGCCGGATCATAGCCGGACCAGGATACGATGACCATGGCAAACACAAAGGCCAGAATAAAATTAAAGACCGGTCCGGCCGCCACCACAGACATCCGGGCCGCCGGGGACTTGGAAAAAAACGAAACTCCGCTTCCGTCCTCCGGGGTGCTCTCCCCCTCTTCCTCTCCAAATTCCCCCAGCATGGCGCAGGAGCCGCCAAAGGGGAACAGCTTCCAGGAATATCTGGTCCCGCTTTTTTTGCTCACATAGGAAAGAAGCCGGGGGCCAAAGCCCAGGGAGAACTCCACCACAGTGATCCCATTGAGCCTGGCCAGGAGAAAGTGGCCGAATTCATGGAATAAAACTATCACACTTAAGACAACCAGTGCCAGTATCACGCTGTCCCTCCATTATATCTGAAAATTATTTTTTTCTGCCGCCGGCGCAGAAACTCATACGTTTCCTGCTCTGCCTCCAGGACCTGCTCCAGAGACGGATGACTGATCCTGGTATGGCGGGCCATGGCCTCGGCGATCATATCCGTGATCTCCAGGTAGCCGGCCCTCCGGTCCAGAAATTCCGCCACGGCAAACTCATTGGCCGCGTTGAACACCACCGGCATGGAGCCTCCGGCCCTCCCCGCCTCATAGGCCAGGGCCAGGCCGCGGAAATTTTCCGGATCCGGTTTTTCAAAGGCGATCTCCGTCAGAGACCAGAAATCCAGCCGGTCCCCGGCCAGGGGCCGCCGCTCCGGATAATACAGGGCATACTGGATCGGCAGCTTCATATCCGGCGTTCCCAACTGGGCCATGACGGCCCCGTCCTCAAACTGAACCATGGAATGGATGATGCTCCTGGGCTGCACCACCACCTGGATCCGGTCCAGGTCCACATCAAAAAGCCATCTGGCCTCCATCACCTCCAGGCCCTTGTTGACCATGGTGGAGCTGTCGATGGTGATCTTTCTTCCCATGGACCAGTTGGGATGCTTTAAGGCATCCTCCACCTGCACACGCTCCATCTGTGCTCTGGTCCAGCCCCGGAAGGGGCCTCCGGAGGCCGTCAGAAGGATCTTATCTATCTTATTCCCATGCTCTCCGTTTAAGCACTGGAAAATGGCGCTGTGCTCGCTGTCCACCGGCAGAAGGCGCACCTGGTGCTCCCTGGCCAGGGGGACGATAAGATGGCCCGCTGTCACCAGGGTTTCCTTATTAGCCAGGGCAATGTCCTTCCCCGACCGGATGGCAGCCATGGTGGGACGGATGCCGATCATGCCCACCACTGCCGTCACCAGGACCTCATATCCGTCCATGGCCGCGATCTCCATGAGGCCGTCCATGCCGGAAACGATCCTTGTATCCGTATCCCCGACCCGCAGGGCCAGATCCTTTGCCTTTTCTTCGTCCCAGACGCCGCAGATCTCCGGCTTAAATTCCCGGATCTGCTCCTCCAGGAGCCTGATATTGCTTCCCGCCGCAATGGCTTTTACTGAAATATCCCCGTTGGCCCGTACCACATCCAGAGTCTGGGTGCCGATGGAGCCGGTGGAGCCGAGGATCCCTATGGTCTTCATTTCTCTTTCCCTCTTTCTCTTATCGCAGGCCCAGGAACATCACTGCAAAGTAGATGGCCGGGGCCGTAAAGATCATGCTGTCGAACCGGTCCAGGATCCCGCCGTGGCCGGGGATCAAATGGCCGTAGTCCTTGACGCCGTGGTTCCGTTTAATGGCAGAGGCCGCCAGATCCCCGATCTGGGAGATCACAGCCGCGATGGCACAGGCTGCGGCGCTGATGACGCCGGGCTGGGCCAGCTCCACCATATGGCCTTCAAAATATACGCCGTATAAAAATCCCAGGAGCGCCGCTCCCAGAACGCCGCCCACAGCTCCCTCCACGGTCTTTTTGGGGCTCAGCTTCGGCGCCATTTTATGCTTTCCAAAGAGCATCCCCGCACAGTAGGCGCAGGTATCGCAGCCCCAGGAGCTTAAAACGATGAGCCACACCAGATATTTTCCATCGGGCATGGAGCGCACCTGGTACAAATAGGAAAACATCAGTCCCACATAAAAGATCCCGAAAAAGGCCACTGTGATCTGCTCTGTGGTGAATCTGGGGAACGTAAACACGTAAATGGTCATCAAAAGCATCAGCGCTACAATGGCAAGGAAGGTCACATGACGGTCCATGCCCGTCCATACGATGGCGTAATACGCCAGAACCGCCCCGTAGCCCACCAGGCCCGGCAGCTCCTTTTCGATCTTCATGATCCGGTACAGCTCAAAAAGGCCGATCAGGGAAATGGCTAAGGATACCAGGAACAGAAAGGCTCCGCCCTTAACCAGAAGAAACGCCGCCAGGATCACCAAAACGATCCCGCTGATCAGTCTGGTCGTAAACATATTGTCACCCCTTACTTCTTCTCCGTCTGGGAAACGCCGCCGAACCGGCG
>CAJMRM010000065.1 GCA_905215775.1 uncultured bacterium | reverse complement strand
ATCGGCTTTTTGTTTTGCCGATTTACAACTGAATGACCGTCTGAATGAGATATGATTTTGCGATGATATGAGCGAGACAACGCTGCTGAAAAAGCAGGGGCAGGAACGACATTCGGGTAAAGCGGCAAAGAGAAAACTGCTGTCTGCAGTTATCGTCCACAGTTATAGCGAGCATCGGATTGTGGCACTCACAATCCCAATCCGCACTCTAAAGGGCTGCGGACTTAACTCAGGGCGTGCCGCCCTATAACCCTGCTGAAAAAGAAAATGAAAAGCTGAAACGATGTGCGGCAGCGTGCGGACTGTCGGAATCGGGATTTCTACGCCTTAAGTCAAAGCTGCATGTTCGGGAAATTGACGGAATTATCCAAAAGCTCTATGAAGATAACGCAACGGGCAAAATCAGTGATGAGCGTTTTGTGACAATGTCGATGTCGCTTGAAAATGAGCAGAGCGGGTTAAAAGACCATATCCCTGCTTTGGAAGATGAGCTTGAAAATGCAAAAGTCAAGACCAAAGGCTTACAGAGGTTTATTGATAAAGCGAAGCGAGTTACCCGCTTTGAAGCTCTCACGTCCGAATTGGTACACGAGTTTATTGAAAAAATCGTAGTATCCGCACCCGAATACAAGGACGGAAAGCGTTATCAAGAGGTCGAAATCCATTACAACGGTGTTGGAATCATCCGAGAGCCGACAGCCGAAGAAATGGAAGAATATTTTCAAGAACACATCAGTAAAAAGCCTTTCTTAAAGGCAAAAACGGCATAGCCAATGGCTACACCGCATTCACACAACAATATTTAATTAAGATACAAAGCCGCCTTGGGGTACCTTCCTTACGGAGGGCGTCCCCAAGGGAACGCCCTTTCTGTCAGAATTTTTGCCAGTCCGTGTCCAGTTACAGGATCACCTTCGCCGGGCACTTCTCCGCGCACTTTCCGCAGTTGGTACACTTTTCATAATCAATAACAGCCACGTTGTTGTCCATATGGATGGCATCCGCTTCACACTGCTTTGTACACAGGGTACAGCCGATGCATCCGGCATCGCATTTCTTCTTTACGTCAGCGCCCTTATCGTGGGAATTGCACTGAACCAGATGCTCCGCCTTATAGGGCACCAGGTCGATCAGATGACGGGGACATACGGCCGCACAGGCGCCGCAGGCCACGCATTTTTCCTTATCGACCACAGCCACACCGTCTACGATATGGATGGCGTCAAACTGACACGCCTTTACGCAGCTTCCGGAGCCCAGACAGCCGTAGGAGCAGGCCTTATCTCCGGCTCCCGGAACGGCCGCCGCGATCTTCACGCAGTCGTCCATCCCGTAATAGTTATATTGGACGTTTGCCTTATCGCAGGTACCCTTACATTTTACAAAGGCCACCATCTTTTCCGCAGAACCGGCTTCCACACCCATGATGGAGGCGATCTTATCGCCCACCACAGCGCCGCCCACCGGACACTGGTTTACCTTTGCCTTTCCTTCCACAATGGCCTTGGCCAGGGCATCGCAGCCTGCGTATCCGCAGCCGCCGCAGTTATTGCCCGGAAGCTCTGCACGTACAAGGACCTCTCTCTCATCCACCTCGACCTTGAATTTCTCACTGGCGATTCCCAGAAGAATACCGATGACGATACCGACGATACCGACCACGGCGGCCGCGATGATAATACCCATAATATTCATCCTTCGCCCCTCCTTAAATCAGACCGGAGAATCCGAAGAATGCGATGGACATCAGGCCTGCTGTGATCAGAACGATGGGAGATCCCTGGAAAGAATGGGGCACATCGTTATACTCGATCTTTTCACGGATACCGGAAAGCAGGACGATGGCGATCGTAAATCCAACAGAAACGCCGATACCATTAACAACGCTCTCTACAAAATTATATTTCTCCTGCACATTGGTCAGGGCCACGCCTAAAACGGCGCAGTTGGTGGTGATCAGAGGCAGGTACACGCCCAGGGCCTCATAAAGGCTCACCATGTTCTTCTTTAAGAACATCTCAACGAACTGTACCAGGGCGGCGATCACAAGAATGAATACGATGGTCTGGAGATACTCGATCCCCAGCTTTACCAGTACAAAGTCATAGATCAGGCTGGTGCAGGCTGATGCGATGGTGATAACAAAGATAACCGCTGCGCCCATGCCGGCCGCAGTCTCTGTTTTCTTGGATACGCCAAGGAACGGGCAAAGACCGAGGAACTGGCTTAATACGACGTTATTTACCAGGGCGGAGCCGATGGCGATCAATAATAGTTCTTTCATTACTCCACTTCCTCCTTAATTTTCTTTCTTTGCTGCGTCTGCCGCTTTTGCTTCCTCAGCAGCCTTTTTCGCTGCCAGGGCCTTCTCTGCAGCCGCCTTTTTGGCTGCCGCTGCTGCTGCCGCCGCTTCTGCCTTCTTCTCTGCCAGCACCGCATGGTTTGTCATACCGGTGCAGCCGCTGCAGTGGAGACAGTCTCCGCCGCAGGCCAGGTCAGACTTGGGAGCGTCGCCGTTGGTGGCGCTGGGAAGACGGAGCTTATTCTGGAGTGCGGTAAGCATCGCCAGGGTGAATAAAGCACCGGGAGCCAGGATCATAATAGAAATATGGAACTGCTCCGGAATGATCACATGGCCGAACACAGCTCCTGCGCCGATGAGCTCACGGCACATACCGATGACCGTCAGCGCCAGAGAGAAGCCCAGGCCCATTCCAAGGCCATCAAAGAAGGACTCTGCCGGGCCGTTCTTACAGGCATAGGACTCTGCGCGGCCAAGGATGATACAGTTTACCACGATCAGCGGGATATAAATACCCAGGGATGCGTACAGGGACGGAACATAGCCCTGCATCAGGAGCTGTACGATGGTAACCAGGCTGGCCACGATCACAATGAAGGCCGGAATACGCACCCGGTCCGGGATGATCTTTCTCAGAAGGGAAATGATCAGGTTGGAAAACATCAGTACCGCCGTGGTGGAAAGGCCCATACCCAGTCCGTTGATGGCAGATGTGGTGGTCGCCAGAGTCGGACACATGCCTAACATCAGGATGAAGGTCGGGTTTTCCTTAACGATACCGTTATATAGACGTTCTGTGCATTTATTCATGAATCCCCACCTCCTAGTTCATGCAGTTATGCAGATAATATAAGGCTGCATTCACTGCGTTTGTCACTGCATTTGAAGTAACGGTGGCGCCGCTGATGGCGTCGATCTCATTGTCCGCGGAGGCTCCGGTCTTCGTAACGGTCAGGGAATCTGCATTCTTTCCCACGTACTGATCGCGGAAATCTGCCTCCTTCGCCTTTAATCCAAGGCCCGGGGTATCGCTGATCTCCCGGATCCCCACGCCGGTGATGGCGCCGTCTGCGTCAAAGCCCACAGAGATCTTCACGGCTCCTCCGTAGCTGTTGTTGGAAAGAGAGTTGACAACGTGGCCGGTGACGGCTCCGCTTTCGTCCTTTCCCTCCAGAACGGACTCGATGGCAACGCTGCCGTAGCCCAGTCCCTCCAGCTCGCCGCTTTCCGTCAGGACCGCGATCGTTTCGGCAGAGCCCTCCACCTCGGAGAATTCTGCTGCGGTGGAAAGCACCTCTTTATACGTTCTGTTGTTTGCCTCGATGGTGGCCCGCTCGATGGGCGCCTTGGTGATGTCGTAGACAAAGCCCAGGCAGACACCGGAGATCAGAGTGATCGCGAACAGGATCAGGGCATCTTTCATAAAACCGGATTTACTTGCCGCCATGTTTCTTACCCCCTTTGCCGAATGCTGTCGGGATCGTTACCCTCTCGATCAGCGGAACCAGCATATTACAGAAGATGATCGCATAGGAAACGCCCTCTGCGCTGCCGCCGAAGATACGGAAAAGTCCCGTGAGGATACCAAGACATACGCCGAAGATGATCTGCCCTCTGGGAGTGATGGGGCTGGTAACGTAATCCGTAGCCATAAAGAATGCGCCGAAGATCAGGCCGCCTCCGCAGATCTCAGCCAGCACATAGCCCATGTCCTGCCGTCCAAAGATAAATGCAAACACAGCAAAGGTCAGGATATATGTAGCCGGGATCCGGATGGAGATCACCTTTCTCACCAGAAGATATGCGGCGCCGATCAGAAGAGCGATAACGGATACCTCGCCGATGGTTCCCGGGATCTTACCGATAAACATGCTCATCAGATCGTATTCGCCGCCGGCCTTGATCACTGCCAGGGGAGTGGCTCCTGCCACAGCGTCTGTCACAGGATCCGTGAACCGGGTCATGGATCCTGCAAATGAGATCAGAAGGAAGCATCTTGCAGCCAGGGCCGGGTTCATCCAGTTCTGGCCGAGTCCGCCGTAAAGCTGCTTTACGACGATGATGGCGAACATGCCGCCCAGCACCGGGATCCATAAGGGGATCGTCGGGGGCATATTAAGGCCTAAGATCATGCCCGTTACCAGGGCGCTGCCGTCGCTGATGGTGATCGGCTTCTTCATCAGTGTCTCAAACACATATTCGCTCAGGACACAGGACAGCACCGTGGCCGCCACCACCACCAGGGAATAGAATCCAAACTGCATCACGCCCCAGATGGTAGCCGGGAGCATGGCAATGGCCACGTCGTACATCAGGTTCTGTGTGGACACGCTGCTGCGTACGTGAGGCGATGATGATACATTCAGTAATTTACTCATTTCTTCCACCTCCTACGCTTTCTTTTTTCTCTCAGCCATCACAGCCTTACGCATTTCCTTAAAGGCCTGGGTAAGGGGTCTGTGGGCCGGGCAGATAAAGGTACAGGAACCGCATTCACAGCACTCCATACCGTTCAGTTTTTCAAAGGCCGCCAGATCATGGTGCTCTGCGGCAGCCATCAGCATCTGCGGCACCACCCGTCCGGGACATACGTCCACGCAGCGTCCGCAGCGGATACAGGCTGTCTCCGCGTTGGCTGCCACCTGGTCCTTTGTCAGGCAGGTAAGGGCAGAGGAGGTCTTCATCACAGGAATATCATAGGAGAACAGAGCCTGGCCCATCATGGGACCGCCGGAAAGGACCTTCTCCGGCTCCTCCTTAAAGCCGCCGGCCGCCTCGATCAGCTCCTGGTAGTTGGTGCCCAGCCGTACTTCGAAGTTTCTGGGCTCCCGGATGGCGTCGCCTGTGACCGTGATGATCCGCCGGATCAGCGGGGTGCTCTCGCACACGGCATTATAAATGGACACCACCGTATCGATATTGTCCACAACGCAGCCCGCGTCTGCCGGGAGCATGGTGGAATTGATCTCACGGCCCCCGGTAACGGCATAGATCAGGAAGCGCTCGCCGCCCTGGGGATATTTTGTCTTTAAGGTACATACCTCGATCCTGGGCTCATCCTTTACCAGCTCGGACAGGATCCGGATGGCCTCCGGCTTGTTTTCCTCAATGCCGATGACGCCCTTCGCCTTATCGAACAGCTGAAGGATCACCTTAAGGCCTCCAACGACCTTCTCCGGCTGCTCCAGCATGACCCGGTAGTCTGAGGTCAGGTACGGCTCACACTCTGCGCCGTTTACGATCACGTAATCGATCTCCTCTTCATTTTTCGGAGCCAGCTTTACGTTGGTGGGGAAGCCTGCGCCTCCCAGACCCACGATCCCGGCCTCCTTTACAATGTCACGGATCTCCTGTTTGGACAGGGCTGTATAATCCCTTTTCTGGCCGAAGCCCTCCACAGTCCTGTATTCCCCGTCGTTTTCAACGATAATGGACTGCACGATGCTGCCGTTGGCCACAAGACGCGGCTCGATCCCCTTTACCGTACCGGACACAGAGCAGATCACGTTGGCAGAGATGAAGCCGCCGGCTTCTGCGATCTTCTGGCCCGCCAGAACGGTATCGCCCTTGACCACCAGCGGTTTTGCAGGAGCACCGATATGCTGGGAAAGCGGGAACACCAGCTCGCCCTTGGGCTGGATCACCTGAATCGGCTTATCGGAGGACAGTTCTTTTCCCTCATAAGGATGAACGCCGCCTATAAATGTGCTCAGACCCATTTAACAAACCTTCTTTCTCTAAATATTCGTAATACCATCAGCTTTTAGTATAACATATTTCAATAGGATGTACAATTAGCTACCCCCCGACATATTAACGAAATCGTAAGAATTTAGCCCTTGTACTTAAAAAAATGCAAAATCAACGGCCATGGACTTAACAATCTTAAGTCTGTGCTTAAAAGTGTTAAGTCCATGCTAAGCTTATTCCAATTCTGTAAGGCCCGTATACAGGCTGTAATATCTGCCCTTCTGGGCCAGAAGATCGTCATGATCCCCCCGCTCGATGATCTCCCCGTTCTCCAGCACCATGATGGCGTTGGCATTCCTTACGGTGGAAAGCCGGTGAGCGATGACAAAGGTGGTCCGGTCCGCCATGAGTCGGTCCATGCCCCGTTCGATGTGTTTTTCCGTCCTGGTATCCACCGAGCTGGTGGCCTCGTCCAGGATCAGGATCGGAGCCCTGGAAACAGCCGCCCGGGCAATGTTTAAAAGCTGGCGCTGGCCCTGGCTCAGATTGGCTCCGTCGCTTTCCAGGACCGTGTCATAGCCCTTGGTCAGACGCATGATAAAGGAATGGGCCGAAGCCGTTTTGGCCGCCTGGATCACCTCCTCATCCGTGGCGTCCAGCCGCCCGTACCGGATGTTTTCCATGACTGTGCCTGTAAACAGATGGGTATCCTGGAGCACCATGGCGATGTTCCTTCGCAGCTCCTCCCGCTTTATATGGCGCACATCCACGCCGTCGATGGTGATGGAGCCGGACTGGATATCATAAAACCGGTTCAGCAGGTTGGTGATCGTGGTCTTTCCGGCGCCGGTGGAGCCCACAAAGGCGATCTTCTGCCCCGGTCTGGCGTAAAGGCTGATATCCTTTAAGATCAGCTTCCCGGGATCGTATCCGAAATACACATGCTCCAGGGAAACGTACCCCCTCATCCCCTCCATGGAAACGGCATCCGGATCGTCCGCCGGCTCCGGCTCCTCGTCCATGACCGCAAAGACACGCTCTGCCCCGGCCAGGGCTGAGAACACGTTGGATACCTGCATGGAGATCTCATTGACCGGCCTGGAAAACTGTCTGGAGAAGTTCAGGAACACCGTGAGTCCGCCCACATCAAAATTCTTAAGGACACACAGAAGGCCGCCGATGCAGGCCGTCAGGGCGTAGTTGATCTGGCTCAGATTATTCATTACCGGTCCCATCATCCCTCCCAGGAACTGGGCGCGGATCTGCTTATCCTTCAGGCTGCTGTTCAGGATCTCGAATTCCTCCTCCGCCACGTCCTCATGGCAGAATACCTTGACCACCTTCTGACCGGAAATAATTTCTTCAATATAGCCGTTTAAGGCTCCCAGGGCCGACTGCTGGGCGTTGAAGTACTTCTGGCCCCGGGATGCCACAGCCCCTCCCGCCTTCAGCATCAGCGGGATCAGCACCAGGGTGATCACCGTCAGATACACGTTTGTATACAGCATAAGTCCCAGGGTCCCCACAATGCTCAAGGCCCCGGAAAAAAGCTGCACCAGGGTACTGCTCAGCATATTCCCGATGGTATCCACGTCATTGGTAAACCGGCTCATGAGGTCTCCGCTGCTGCTGGTATCATAAAACCGCACCGGCAGCTTCTGCATTCTGGAAAACAGGTCGTTCCGGATCCTTAAAAGGGCATCCTGGGCCACGGCCAGCATGATCCGGGACTGGAGATAATTGGCCGCCACGCTGATCAGGTACACGGCCGCCATGACCGCGAGACCGCCGGCCAGGCCGGACACGCTTCCCGCGCTGCCGTCTGTGGGGGCAATGAACCGGTTGATGATGGGCCGCAGCATATAAGAGCCGGCCAGGGACGCCGCCGTGTTGACGATGACGCAGAAAAACGCCAGTCCCATGTTCATACGGTCCTGCTCCAGATATGCCATGAGCCGCTTTAAAACTGCCTTGATCTCTCTGGGCTGTCCGCCTCCCCGGGCATGGCCTCCCCCTCTGGGTCCTCCCGGACCATGGCCCGGTCCGTTTTTCGGCGCCTGGGCTGTCCTGCCGCCGTAGCGCCTCCTTAAGCTCTTTTCCCGTTCTGCTCTCAGTACACTGCTCATTCCTGCACCTCCTCTGCCCCAGACGCTTCTGGTCCTTCTCCGATCCTGGAGGTTCCCGCCTGGGTGGTATAGATCTCTTCATAAGCCCGGCATGTGTTCAGCAGCTCCTCATGGGTGCCGCGTCCAATGACGGCCCCATCGTCCAGAACCAGGATCTGGTCTGCGTCCTGGACTGAAGAAATCCTCTGGGCAATGATGATCCTTGTGGTATCCTTCCATTCCTTTTCAAAGCTTTCCCGGATCGCCGCCTCTGTGGCCGTGTCCACGGCACTGGTGGAATCGTCCAGGATCAGGATCTTCGGTTTTTTAAGAAGAGCCCTGGCAATGCAGAGCCTCTGCTTCTGGCCGCCGGATACGCCGGCTCCTCCCTGGCCGATCTCTGTGTTGTAGCCGTTTTTAAAGGCATCCACAAAGCCGCCGGCCTGGGCGCTCTCCGCCGCCCTTACGATCTCCTCCCGGCTGACATCCTCATCTCCCCACCGGAGATTTTCTTCAATGGTCCCGGAGAAAAGGACGTTTTTCTGCAGGACCATGCCCACACCGTTCCTCAGATTTTTCAGGGAATAATCCCGCACGTCCACTCCGTCCACCAGAACGGCGCCCTCCGTCACATCGTAAAGCCTGGGGATCAGCTGCACCAGGGAGGTCTTCCCGCTGCCGGTGGCCCCGATGATGCCGATGGTCTGGCCGGGCTCCGCCTTAAAGCTTATGTGCTCCAGCACCTTCTCACTTCCGCCCTTTCCGTAGCCGAAGGATACGTCCCGGAACTCCACGCTGCCCTTTTCCACCTTCAGGTCCTTTCTGGCCGCCTGGTCATCATTGAGATCCACCGCCGTATCCAGGACCTCGGTGATCCTCTTCAGGGACGCCCTGGCCCTGGAGCTCTGTAAAAATACCATAGAAAGCATCATCAGGGACATGAGGATCTGGACGATGTAGGTGGTAAAGGCCGTCAGATCGCCCACGGGCATGGAGCCGCCGATGATCAGATTCCCGCCGTACCATACCACAGCCAGGGTGGTCACGTTCATGGCAAACATCATCACCGGCATGGTGGCGATGACGATCCTCATGGCCCTCATGCTGCTGTCCCTCAGGTCCCCGTTGAGGCCGGAGAACCGTTCGATCTCAAAATCCTCCCGCACAAAGGACTTGACCACGCGCACATTGGTCAGAGCCTCCTGGATCCCGGAATTCAGACGATCCAGCTTTTTCTGCATCGTCTCAAACCGGGGAAAGGCCGTTTTAAGGATCAGGGCGATGGCCAGGGAAAGCAGCGGGATCACCACCAGCAGAACGGCCGCCAGTTTTCCATTCATCAGAAAGGCCATGATCAGTGCCCCCACAAACATCCCAGGAGCCCGCAGGGCCATTTTCAGCCCCATGGTCAGTACGTTCTGCACCTGCTGGATATCATTGGTCAGACGGGTCACCAGAGAGCCCGTGCTGAACCCGTCGATGTTGGCAAACGAAAACTGCTGGACCTTTTTAAATACATCCCTGCGCAGATCCGTCGTAAAGCTGATGGATGCCTTTGCCGCAAAATATGAGCCCAGGATCCCTCCCGTGGCCATGAACGCCACGACCACCGCCATGAGAAGGCCCATTTTTATGATATACCCCGTATCTCCTCCGGCCACGCCGTTGTTGATGATCATGGACATGAGCTTTGGCAGAGCCACCTCTCCTGCCACCTCGGTGAGCATCATCAGAGGACCCATGAGAAAGGCCCCCAGGTACGGAGTGATATACTTCTTATAACGCTTCATTTCAATTCTGCTCCTCCTTCTTTGCCTGCTGGAGCATCTGCCCAAGATTTCCGGAAAGCTTCTGGAGACAGGCGTAAAAGCATTCCTTCTCCCCGTCGGAAAAGCCTGCGAACATCCCTTTCTCCACCCGCTTAAACAGCTCGATGCTCTGCTCTACTTCCTTCTGGCCCTTTTCTGTGATCCGTATCTTATTATACCGGTTGTCGTCCCGGTCCACGATCCGTTCCACATATCCGCCCCTTTCCAGCTTCTTTAAGGTCACGGCCACAGCCGCTGTGGATACGTCCTGGATCCTGGCCAGCTCCTTCTGGGAGGCGTCCGGATATTTATAGACGCACATCAGCAGCTGGTGCTGGACCCGGTACAGGCCGTCCTTATTCAGATAATGCTCCAGAAGCATCCGGTGGCACTTTCCCACCCGCATAAACGCCTCTACGATCTTGTGATCCATGGTTCCCTCCTTCTGTTCCGGCAGAAAGCTCCGCCTGTTGATTTATCAGTTAATAATTAACTAATTAACTAATTAACTAATTAACTATTAGGAAGATTATAATCCCCCCTGCCGCTGGCGGCAAGGGGGAAATTGTGAAAAAACTGTGTATTTTTCTACTCCGCATCCTCTTTCGGCAGCTTCTTTTTCAGCATCAGGAAGCAGATGATATGGACCGCTCCGGTCACCACCCAGGTCACCGGATAAGAAAGGTACAGCGTCGTCAGGGTCCGGTTCCACTGGAATACCGTAAAGATCCAGATGATCCGCAGGCCGCAGACGCCGACAAGGGATACGCACATGGGGATCACAGAGCTTCCCAGGCCGCGGATGCTGCCCACCATGGTGTCCATGATGCCGCAGAGGAAATATGTGGTCCCAAACACCGCCATACGCTTTAAGCCGAACTGGATCACCTCCGGATCCGAAGAGTAAATATGAAGCAGGCTCTCTCCGGCGGCAAAGGCTGCCAGGCCCATGCCCAGGCCCACTGCCGTCACCACGCCGACGCAGGTAAGGGTGATGCGGCCGATCCTCTTATATTTCCGGCCGCCGTAGTTCTGGCTGGTAAAGCTCAGGTTCGTCTGGTAAATGGCATTCATGGCGTTATAAATAAAGCCCTCGATATTCTGGGAGGCCGTATTTCCCGCCATGGCAATGGAGCCGAAGGAATTGACCGACGACTGGATCAGCACATTGGAGATGGAGAAAACCGCTCCCTGCATCCCGGCCGGAAGGCCGATCTTGGCGATCCTCTTAAGCTTTACCCTGCTGATCCGCAGATCCCGGAGCCGGAGCCTTAAGGCGCCCTCGCTTTTTACCAGGCACCAGAGCACCAGTCCCGCAGAGATCACCTGGGAGATCACCGTCGCCAGGGCAACTCCGGCCACGTCCATATTCAGGGAAATCACAAAAAACAGGTTTAAGGCCACGTTCACGATACCGGCCGCCGTAAGGAAATATAAGGGACGTCTGGTATCTCCCACCGCCCTCAGAACGGCGCTTCCGAAGTTATAGAGCATGGTTGCCGGCATTCCGGCAAAGTAGATCTTCATATAGATGGCAGACTTATCGATGACGTCGTCGGGAGTCCCCATTAATTCCAGGAGAGGTCTGGTCACAAGAAGCCCCAGGAACACCAGGAATACGCCGGACACCAGGCTGATGGCCACGGCCGTATGGACCGTTTCGTTGACATCCTGTTCTCTCTTTGCCCCATAATACTGGGCCACCAGAACGTTGACTCCCACAGACAGGCCGATGAACACGTTGATCAGCAGATTGATCAGAGCTCCGGTGGAGCCCACGGCCGCCAGGGACTGGCTTCCCGCATAGCGGCCCACCACGATCACGTCTGCCGCGTTAAACAGAAGCTGCAGGATGCCGGACAGCATCAGGGGAAAGGCGTAGACCAGGATCTTTCCCAGGACCGGTCCGCTGCACATGTCCATTTCATAGGATTTCTTCATTGTACCTTCCTCTTTCCTTCTTTATTTTTTTCTCTGCCGGTGCCGGTTCCCGACAAAAAAAGCTTTCCGAAAAATCGGAAAGCTTTTACGGCTTTTAAAGAGAGCTGCTAACCAGAATCGAACTGGTGACCTCATCCTTACCAAGGATGCGCACTACCGACTGTGCTATAGCAGCGGGTTGTTTTCTCAAGCCTCAGTTATAATAACATATGTCTACGGTTTTGTCAACAGGAACTTTTAAATTTTTTTCACATATCTTAAATTAAAAAATACAGAGGTTTTTTCATGCCAGAAAACAATGAGATCCGAACCGCCGGAGAAAACGCCGGCACTGCCGCCAAAGAAAAAAATACCGATACTGCCGCCGTGTCATGGCCGGATATTTCCGGCGTTCCCACCACGCCTGTGGCGCCTCCGGGCGGCGAACCCGTATGGCCGGACAATGGCCTGGCCG
Source organism: uncultured bacterium (assembly GCA_905215775.1). Classification (GTDB taxonomy): domain Bacteria; phylum Bacillota; class Clostridia; order Lachnospirales; family Lachnospiraceae; genus Alitiscatomonas. The sequence goes on along the minus strand of CAJMRM010000065.1, from coordinate 22 downwards.
GCGTCCCCACCACACCCGTAGC
>CAJMRM010000064.1 GCA_905215775.1 uncultured bacterium | reverse complement strand
GAGGTGGATTCGAACCACCGAAGCAAGTTGCAGCAGATTTACAGTCTGTCCCCTTTGGCCACTCGGGAACCCGCCCATATCATTCTGACAAGTCAAAATGATATCACAAAATCAATTAAAAATCAAGCACTTTTTCCTCAAAGATCATGGCGCAGAAAGGACCGATCTCCACAGTCATGATCCCATTGTGGACCGGGTATGGGAGACGTCCCACATTATACCGCTCCACGCTGGATTCCATGATCCGGTCCATGGAATCTCCGGTCACTTCTGCCTCCCACACAGGGATCTGGGCCTTCTGGGTAAAATTCTCACTGTTGACCAGCACCACGCCCCGCTCATTTTCCTGGAATCTGCCGTAGGCGATCATGCCGTTCTCCGCCAGCAGCGGCTTAAAGGAGCCCGTCCGGAAGGCCCGGTTCCAGTTGCGGATCCCCGCCAGGTACCGGTGGAACTCCATCAGCTCCAGGTCCTCCTCCCCCCAGGGATACGTCCGCCGGCTGTCCGGATCCGTCCATCCGCAGACGCCGGCCTCATCGCCATAGTAGATCGTCGGCGCTCCCGGCCAGGTCATCTGGACCACCACCGCCGCCCGGAAGATCCCGAAATTGATCCCCTCCGAGGCCGCAGCCTTCCCGCGGTAATCCAGCCGTCCCACCTGCCGGTTGGTCCTGGTAAGGAAACGGGAATGGTCATGGTTGGAAAGCTCGTTCATGGCCGCCATCATGGACGGCGTCTGCATCCAGCTCATATTATAGAGCATGGTACACATGAACGCCTGGCTGTTCTGGTACAGGTGGCCGTCGGCCCGGTCGCTGTGCTTCTCAAGCCCTGTTAAGAACCAGGAAAGGGGCTCCATGAAGGCGTCATAATTCATGATCGTATCCCACTGGTCGCCTCCGAGCCAGGAAGAGCCGTCTCCATAATGCTCTGCCAGGATCAGCGCGTCCGGGTTCGTCTCCTTCACCACCTTCCGGAAATCCCGCCAGAACTGGTGGTTCGTCTCCGGACAGTGGCCCAGATCCGCCGCCACATCCAGCCGCCAGCCGTCAATATTATAAGGCGGAGACAGCCATTTCTTTGCAATGTCCAGGATATACTGTTTCAGCTCCTGGGAGTCCTCATAGTTGAGCTTCGGGAGGGTGTTATGGTCCCACCAGCCCTCGTAGGAGCCGTTGTCGGGCCATCCGTTCTCATCCGAAAACTTAAAAAAATCCCGGTAAGGGCTCTCCGGATCCAGATAGGCTCCCGGCTCATAGCCAGATCTTCCGGCGTAGATCTTCTCCCGGTCCAGCCATTTATTAAAGGAGCCGCAGTGGTTGAACACGCCGTCCAGGATCACCCGCATGCCCCGTTTATGGACCTCCTCCATGAACCGGGCAAAAAACGCGTCGCTGGCCTCCAGATTTTCCATATCCGTGGTCCGGACCGCATATTTTTCCGAGCGGCCGTTGTCGCTGTCATACTCGTCGGCCAGACCCTCGGCGTCCTTCACGATCACCCCGTAATGGGGATCCACATGCTCATAGTCCTGGGTATCATATTTGTGGTTGGAGGGCGACACAAATATGGGATTCAGATACAGGACCTCCACCTTCATGTCCTGAAGGTAATCCAGCTTGTCCCAGATCCCCTGAAGGTCGCCGCCATAAAACCGGTCCACATCCAGCACCGACAGATCCTCTCTCCAGTTGTCGATCTTCATCACCGGGAAGCCAATATAAATATATTCATCTGAGACCACATCGTTGTCCGGATCGCCGTTGCAGAACCGGTCAATAAAGATCTGGTACATGAGAGCGCCCTTGGCCCAGTCCGGCACATGAAAGCCCGGGGTAATGGCAAACATCTGCTGCCGCTGCATATCCTTCGTCACTCCCAGCCGGTTATAAAGGCAGGTCTCTCCGCCTTTTTTTATCTCAAAATAAAAACGGAGGGCCGTTTTTCCCACCGAGATCACAGTCTCATAAAAATCGAACCGTCCCTGGCTCTCCGCCTTATAAAGCTCGATCCGCTGGCCGCTTCCGTATACGATCATGGATACATGATCCACGTTGTCCTTTGCCGTCCGAAACCGCAGAGTCACAAGATCGCCGGGATCCGGTTCCTCCGGACACCGGTATTCCACGGTCTCGTCGCAAAACAGAGCCGCTTTTTCCATAAAAACAGCTTCTCCTCTCTGTCTCCTAATGTTGTCTTATTTTTCTTCTGTCTATTATTATACAGGATTTCCCCGGGAATTGCACGGACTATTTTTCATGCCTGGCCTTCTCCTGCCTTCACGACAGAAAAAAGGCCAGCGGGGAATCGCTGGCCTTTTTCCGGAAAAGGTATTATGTCTCTTATGGGGTATAGCAAAAACTATATAATGTATTGGGGGGGGTACGAGTAGTAATATAGCATACGTTTCCGTATAAGTGTGCACAAACATGAATTTATTTCAAAAAAAAATTTAGCAGAATTTACTTTGACTTTCAATGTTTTGTTCAAATTTTATATTGGACAAAATAAAACGGCGTCTGCCTGTGTTTCTTTTGTACAAACGCCGTTTTACTTTATTTTCTTAAGTATGCCTATTCAAAAAGCGCATCAAATTCGTCCTGGCCGATCTTCTCCTTTTCCAGCAGGAGCTCGCAGCACTTATGGAGCACGTCCTCATGGTCCAGGATGATCTTCTTTGCCTTTTCGTAGCATTCGTCGATGATCCGCTTCACCTCGCTGTCAATGGCCGTGGCCACGTTCTCTCCGTAGCTTCTGGCATGGGCCAGATCCCGGCCGATGAATACCTCGTTCTCATCGCCTCCGTAGTTGATCATGCCCACCTTCTCCGACATGCCGTATTCAGTCACCATGGCCCGGGCGATGGCCGTTGCCTGCTTGATATCCTGGGATGCGCCGGTGGTCACGTCGCCGAAGATCAGCTCCTCTGCGATCCGTCCGCCCAGGGATACCATGATATTCTGCAGCATTTTCCCCTTGGTGTTGAACATCTCATCCTTTTCCGGCAGAGGCATGGTGTAGCCCGCTGCGCCCATTCCTGTGGGAATGATGGAAATGGTATGGACAGGGCCCACGTCCGGCAGCTCATGGAACAGGATCCCATGACCCGCCTCGTGGTAGGCGGTGATCTTCTTTTCTTTTTCAGAGATCACCTTGCTCTTCTTCTCCGCGCCGATGCCCACCTTTACAAAGGCCTGGTCGATATCCGCCTGGCGGATGAACCGCCGTTCTCCCTTGGCCGCCAGGATGGCCGCCTCGTTTAACAGGTTCTCCAGATCCGCTCCGGTAAATCCTGCGGTGGTCTGGGCCACCCGCTTCAGATCCACGTCATCGCCCAGGGGCTTTTCTGACGCATGGACGCGCAGGATCTCCTCCCGGCCGCGGATATCGGGCTTTCCAACGCCCACCTTCCGGTCAAAACGGCCGGGGCGCAGGATCGCCGGATCCAGGATATCCACCCGGTTGGTGGCCGCCATGACGATGATCCCCTCGTTGACGCCGAAGCCGTCCATCTCCACCAGAAGCTGGTTTAAGGTCTGCTCCCGCTCGTCGTGGCCGCCGCCCATGCCGGTGCCGCGGCGTCTGGCCACGGCGTCGATCTCGTCGATGAACACGATACAGGGCGCATTTTTCTTGGCGTCCTCAAACAGATCGCGGACACGGGATGCGCCCACGCCCACAAACATCTCCACAAAGTCAGAGCCGGAAATCGAGAAGAAGGGAACGCCTGCCTCCCCGGCCACAGCCTTGGCTAAGAGGGTCTTACCAGTTCCCGGAGGGCCCACTAAGATCACGCCCTTGGGGATCCTGGCTCCCACATCGGTATACTTTTTCGGATTTTTCAGGAAATCCACGATTTCCTCTAAATCTTCTTTTTCTTCCTCAAGACCAGCAACCTTGGAAAAATCCACGGAATTGGTGCGGCTCATTTTGGCCCGGCTTTTTCCAAAGTTCATCATCTTGTTGTTCCCGCCGCCTCCTCCGATCCGGGCGTTCATGTACATCATAAGGAACATGATCACCACGGCAGAAAGGCCGATGGGAAGGATAATGGTCATCAGATAGTTATCCCTGGGAACGTCGTCCACCAGATAGTCGATCCCCTTTTCCCGGAAAAGCCGCTGGACCTCCATCACGTCGGATACAGCGATCCTTCCCCGCTCACCATCTTTTAAGATCGTCATTACGACGCCTGTGGGCGTCTGGGCGTTCTGACGGATCAAGGCTGTCTCTATCGCACCGTTTTCAACGGACGTCATAAACTCCTGGTATGTCATCTCATCGCTGAACAGGCTTCCCTGCTGGGTCAGTGTGGACGCAAAAAAGATCAGCGCCATCACAAGCAGGATCAGGCCCATTCCGCGGAACTGCTGATTCTGTTTCAACTGGCTGCCTCCTTACTGAAATTCTACAACGCCGATATACGGAAGATTCCGGTATTTCTGGTCGTAATCCAGGCCAAAGCCCACAACAAACTCATCGGGGATCTCAAAGCATGTATAATCCACCTTCACCTGCTTCTTCACACGGCGCTCCGGCTTATCTAACAGCGTGCACAGGTGGATGGACTCCGGGTTCCTCTGCTTTAAGATCTCGATCAGATAGGCCAGGGTCCGGCCAGAGTCGATGATATCCTCCACGATCAGCACATTCTTTCCGGTAATGGATTCGTCCAGATCCTTTACGATCCGCACCACGCCGGAGGACTCGGTGCCGCTGCCATAGCTGGAAACGGACATGAAATCCATGGACACCGGAACGGTCAGACGCTTGGCCAGCTCGCATGTAAAGAACACGCCGCCTTTTAAGATGCAGATCAGATGCACCTCTTTTCCCTCATAGTCCCGGTTGATCATGGCCGCCACTTCTGCGATCCGTTTTTCAACTTCCTCTTCCTTCAATAAAACGCGAACATTTTCAGCCATCTTCTTCTCCTTTGCAAACTTGAACTTCCAATATAGTACGGGTATTCTCCGTTATCTTATAAAATTCACTGATACGGGATCCGATGACCCAGAGCACATGATCCCCCTCGGCCAGAAGCGGGATGGACGCCCGTTTCTCCTCTGGGATCTTTTCATCAATGAAAAGACGCTTCAAAAGCTTCCTTTTCCCCCCGGCGATCATGAGATAATCACCGCTTTCCCTGGTTCTGACGGATAACGCACCTTTGATTCTATCATAATCAAACCATTTCGTATACTGGTTTTTGGGAATTTCCATTCCTTTTTTATAAGGAAACAGCCGGGTCTTAATGGAAAACGCCTCCAAAGCCCTTTCTCCGGCCACCCGGGTCAAAAGCCGCTCTTCTGGAGCCACCTCCAGACGGTCATAGCCCCGCACGGCCCTGAGCCCGTATGGAAGGACCGCCTCAGTTCCTCCCCCCGGCCCCGTCAGGGCCCGCACCGCCTCCACGTGCTTTGCGGAAATGTCCCTGGGACTGCCCGCTGCCCTGGATACCATGGCCCGCACCAGATAGCCCTGGACCACCGGCGGCTGGCGGTCGAAGACCTCCGTGGAGATGGACGCCGCCAATGCCTCCGGAACAGTCCCCGCGCCCGCCTGATACCGCTCCGGGGCCCCGGTGTCCGCCAGAAGCTTTTCCGCCAGCTCCGCAAAATACGCGTCCGCCTGGGCCGCCAGCTCCGCAGCCACCAGGATGTGCTCCGGAGCCCTGGCGTTGATGTTTTCCTTCACCCAGGGCAGAAGCTGGTTGCGGATCCTGTTTCTTGTATACACATTTTCCCCATTGGTGGAATCCTCGCACCAGGGGATCCCTCTCTCCTCCAGATATCCGGCGATCTCTGCCCGGGACAGGCAGAGGAGGGGCCGGATCACCTCCCCCCGGACCGGGCGGATACCGGAAAGCCCCTTAAGGCCGCTCCCCCGGAACATGTTAAAAAGCACCGTTTCCGCACTGTCGTCCCGGTGGTGGGCCGTGGCCGTCTTCTGACAGGAAAACCGCTCTGCCGCCGTCTTCATATGCTCATACCGCAGGATCCTGCCCGCCTCCTCCCCGGAGATCCCCCGGGACGCCGCATACTCCGCCACATTTTCATGGGCCACTGCCAGAGGGACGCCAAGGCGGCCGCAGATCTCCTTCACATAGGCCTCGTCCCGGTCAGCTTCCGCCCCCCGCAGGCCATGGTTCAGATGAAAGGCCGCCAGGCGGATCCCCAGCTCCTCCTTCAGTTCGTCCAGCAGGAAAAGAAGGCAGACGGAATCGGCGCCTCCCGACACCCCGGCCAGGATCCCGTCCCCCGGCTCTGTCATCTCCCAGGACCGCATATATTCCCTTACTCTCTGTTTTACAGCCTCTCCTGTCACTCGCTCATCTCCCGTTTTCCAGCGCCGGCAGGCCTGCCCCTGTGTCCGGACCTGCCGCTTCCGGCTCCTATCTCCCGTAAATACCGCCCACCAGCACGGTCATATCATCCCTGGGCTCCCCCTCAAAGGACAGGGCAAAGGTCATGATCATCTCCGCCGTCTCCTGAGGCCCGGCCGCCGGCAGACCGGCCAGGAAATCCGTAAACGCCGCTTCCTTTTCCGCCCCCGGCATGGCGTCCAGGACGCCGTCGCTGACCATGACGATCCGGTCCCCGTCCCAGAGCTTCTTTGAGATCATCACCGGCTCCACCGGATTCATGACCCCGGCGGGCACATGCTCCGACTCCAGCACTTCTACACCGTCCCGGCCCATGATAAAGGAGGCCACGGCTCCCAGCTTCATGGCCTCCGCCACCCCGGAATAAAGATCCACCAGGCAGAGGTCCAGAGTCGCCGGACGGTCGTTCTGCCCGGTCAGCAGAAGCACCGTGTTCACCAGCTTTAAGGCCGACCTGGCTGAAAAGCCCGTGCCCAGGAGCTGCTCCGTCAGCTCCATGACCTTCTCGCTGTCCTCGCTGGCCGCCTGGCCGCTGCCCATGCCGTCGGACAGGCTTAAGATGGCCTGGCCCGGAAGGCCGCTCTTAAAGGTATAGCTGTCGCCGGAGACCTCCTCGCCGTCCCTGGGGACCCTGGAGGACCCGAACAGGATCCGGTATCTGCCGTCCTCAATGAACCGGAAGGAGGCCGGATTCCTGGTGATGATGGCCTTCCCGTCCCGGGCGGCGCTGAAGCTGCCCTTCATGACCCTGGCAATGGCCTCTGAGGCGTCCCTGGCCGTCATACAGCGGCCGTTGGTCATCCGGGCGGTCATGAACACCTCCCGCCGTCCCTGGCCGTACTGAAGCACCAGGAGGCTTTCCACGTCGATCCTCCGTTTCCGTAAGGCTGTCTTCAGCTCTCCCTCCCAGGTCATGGTCACATCCAGGGCCTGCTCCATCTGGCCGGAAAACTCCTCCAGGATCCCCGCCAGCTCCTCAAACTGGGTCATGACTGCGGCCCGGCTCTCCAGAAAGCGGTTTTTCCAGGTCAGGTTCATGGTGGCCCGCCCCAGATTCCGGTTCAGCTGCCCCAGATAATCCGATTTTCTCCGGCATACCTCAAGAAACCGCCGGGGCATGTCCTCATATTCCACACAGCCCTTTTTTTCAAAGGTCCGCAGAAGATAATACAGGTAATAATTCTCATCATCCCCGCCCCGCCTGCATTCCCGCCGGATCCCGCAGGACTCACACTCTCCGCATACCATGGCCGACGCCGCCTCCAGGGCCGCGATCCCGTCCTCTCTGGAAAGCCCCGGCTCCTCCCGGCACCGCCCGAAGGTCTTTGCCAGCCCGCCCAGGGACTGGGCCATGTCCTTAAGCCGCCTGGCCGCGTAAACGTTGGCCTCCGCCATGTCCTTATGTACCGCCCGCCTTTTTAACACAAAAAATCCCTCCTAACCTGCGTACCATATTATAAACAGATCAGGGGGAAATATTTGTCAGTTTTCCGGGCAGTCCATAAAAAATTCCATGACACGATCTACCTGGATTCCTCTGCCTTAAACAAAATCTCGTCTTTTTTGACCAGGCCCAGCTTTTCCTTGGCGACCTTTTCCACATACTGCTTGGTCTGGACGTACACGCGGTACTCCTCAAGCTGGGCGGTCCTGGCATCTTCCTTCGCCTCCAGTTTTTCCAGGTTCTGCTCCCTGGCCTGGTATTCCAGGTCCTTTTCCCGAAGAGAGGACGCGCCGATATTTACCACCACGGCAAGGCTTAACACCACTGTGGTGATACCGATCAGGGCCATACGGTTCTCCAGTCCATATTTCGGTTTTCTTCTATTTCTTCTGTTTCGGCTCCGCTTCATAATTCCTCACTTCTCTCCGGGCTCTGATATGTATTATTTTCATTTTAATCCATCTTCCGGTCTTTTTCAAGAGGACAAATACATTCCTGCTGACAATTCTGTCGTAGGCCGCCATGGCTAAGAACACACAGGCAATGACGTACCCCCGGACCACGCCGCTGTTCTCCCAGAAGAGCAGGGAAAAGGTCATGACCGCGCAGTAGATCCAGTAAAAAAGGTCCTCCAGACCTGTCCATAATGAGCCGTGGGGCACCAGAAGCCGGAAAAGCCGGAGAAGATCATAGCTGACCATGAGAACGGCCCCCAGTAAAAAGCTCATGAGCGCCAGGGCCGCCTCGTCCTGTATGTAAAGGCTCAAAAGGATCTCCCTCCCCGCGTCCTACTTAAACAGTCTGGAAAGAAACGACTGGCCGGTCTTTTTGAAGCTTTCGCTGGAGGAATATACAAGACTGTCCGCCTGTCCCTCGATGTCGATCTCCCCCTTTTCCAGAGTCAGCCTGCTCACATGGAGGTCTTTTCCTTTGATGGTCAGAAGCCCCATGTCTGTATCCAGCACGATGGTATTTTCATCAAAGGAGATCACGTCCAGGATCCCCGTAAGATTCCCTTTTTCCCGGTTGTACAGCATGATCTGGTGGGAAAGTCCCATTTTTTCGTCCATAAAAAAACCTCCTGACATACTTTTTATAAGTATATTAGGAGGTCTTCTCTTTTATTCATAACCGCTCCATATCCCTGCGGTTGCCGTTCCTGTCTGCGGCCAGAGGGCCCGGAGACAGCAGCGCTCATCCGGCGCCGTTTCCCCGAAGCTGCGCTTCCCATGGCCCGCGCGGCTGCACAGCTCCTCAGCGCCGCGCTCTTACAGCAGCTTAAAGATACCGATAAAGCTCCTTTACATCGTCCTTGCGGACCGTTTCCTGGACGTCCAGGACCTCTACCTTCACAGATTTCGTTCCAAACTGGATCTCAATGATATCTCCCTGCTTCACAGCCGCAGACGCCTTTGCCGGCTTGTCATTGATCATGACGCGTCCAGCATCGCAGGCCTCGTTGGCCACGGTCCTCCGCTTGATGAGGCGGGATACCTTAAGAAATTTATCGAGTCTCATGGATTAAGCGTTTACCTGATCCTTTAATGCCTTGCCGGCTTTGAACTTGGGAGTTCTGGAAGCTGCGATGGTCATAGCCTCGCCAGTCTTGGGGTTTCTTCCCTCTCTCTCCGGTCTCTCAGATACCTCAAAGGTACCAAAGCCAACTAACTGGATCTTCTCACCCTTCACTAATTCTTCTGCTACAACGTCTGTAAAGGCCTTCATTGCCTTTTCTGCGTCCTTTTTGGAAAGCTCTGCTTTTTCTGCCACTGCTGCGATTAATTCTGTCTTGTTCATTGAAATTTCCTCCTAAAATTAGCTCACGATCACCAGAGCGTCTCCGGCGAAGTCCTTGAATTGATAACAGCGGCCCGGCATAGCCGGACCACCGTTTTTTGTACTCTTACATTTATATATGTTTCTGCTTTCTTTGTCAAGGTTTTTCCGCAAAAGATCAAGGTAAAATCACGGTTTTCCGGGGTCTGGAGCCCCGCCGGAAAAAGGTCCTGCCGGCGTAAAAAAGGGCGGCGGTTTTTTACGCCGCCGCCCCGAAAAACGTCATCCTAGCTGAGCTCGATCTTTTCTGCCTCTTCCGGCTTAAAATCGTTCTCCAGATCGTAGATATTGTGGCCTGTGGAATCGCCCAGAACGCGGCCCTCTAAGGAGTAGCAGCGGATAAAGCGTGTGTCGCTGACGCTGGACCAGTGCTCTACGTCCCAGGTCAGATACCCCATATCGTCGCTCTTCTTCTCTTTCAGGTACAGATCCACCTGTCTGCCGTCCTTCATGATCTTAATGAGATCCTTATAATCAGCGATCTCCACTTCCTCTTTTTTTACGGAATCATAAATCTTCATTGGAATCTCCTCCCCATATTCGTTCATACGATCCCGGCTTTACCGGGACCTGTATGTTTATTATATCCTTCATGGGGCGAAAACACAAGAAGAGATTGGAAAAATGCGGGGATACCCGGCCAGGCTGGGCTTTTACCGGTTCTTCCGGGCCGCCCGGACCTCTTTTTCCCTCTTTTTGATCTCTTCCCAGGTCAGGTCCTTCTCCATCTCTCCGCCAAAGATCCTGGGGTGGCGGCGCACCATCTTCTCACAGATCCCATCGACCACGTCGTCAATGGTAAAATTCCCCTGCTCCTTTTCGATCTCACAGTGGATCATGATCTGGTACAGCACATCCCCCAGCTCCTCACACAGGTTTTCCGTATCCCGGTTGTCAATGGCCTCCAGGACCTCCCCGCACTCCTCCACCAGATATTTCTTCATGGACGCATGGGTCTGGACACTGTCCCAGGGACAGCCGTTCTCCTTATCCCGGAGCTTCTCCAGGATCTGCTTTAAATCGTCAAATGTATACATGATATCCTCCGCCTTTCACCGCCGGATCCTGCGGACTGCCGACAGGCTGGCGCGGAATCCATTTTCATGGTTCCGTCCGCCCTCATTCTGGCCTCCGGCTCCATTGAGGTAGCGCCGGGAGCAAAGCTTTTCCTGCCCCGGCATCCTGATATCAGTATAGCAGAAACCATATGGTTTGTCATGGGGGATTTCCCGGCTCTGGGGGCCAGGCCGTCAGCTTTCCATCTGCCTTCCCAGGAATCCGGCCGCAGTGGCTGCCAAACGCAGCTCGCCCTCAGAAAACTTTGCCCGCGGCTCCCGGCTCATGATGACCACCGCTCCGATGGCGTCGCCCTCACAGATGATCGGCGTCACCACCTGGGCAGTGACGCCTTCCATATCCTCCGTGGAGACCTCCACATAATTCCGGTCGTCCTTCCCGGCCTGGACGGTGGCCCGCTCCTGGATCACATGCTCCAGCTGTCTGCTGATGGGCTTCTGCAGCAGCTCCTTCTTCGCGCCTCCGGCGGCTGCGATCACCTGGTCCCGGTCTGTGATGCAGACCATGAGCCCCGTGGCCTGGGCCATGGCGTCTGCATACTGTCCGGCAAAAGCATTGAGTTCCATCATCGGCGAGTACTTTTTGAGAATGATCTCCCCTTCCCGGTCTGTGAAGATCTCCAGAGGCGTGCCCTCCCGGAGCCGGAGCGTGCGGCGGATCTCCTTGGGGATCACCACCCTGCCCAGGTCGTCGATTCTCCTTACGATTCCAGTAGCTTTCATAACGTAAATTCCTCCATTTGCTTTAACTATCCGTTTCTGGAAAATAGTATCTGTAAATGGAGGGATTTTATGCGCTCTATGAAATTTTCCCCGTTCCCGCCCTCGCAGGCCCAGTCAATGTCCGGTAATAACCATACTCGATCACAATGCACATGTACACGATCGGGGCATAACGATCCAGAAAGGGAGTCGAACCCCAAACACGCGCCCTTACATGTGCCATGTACGGCTTGCGCAGCCGCCGCGTGACATTCGCCCTGTTCCTGCTACCAGACCCAGCCTTATTCGATCAGCTCTGTGCTCCAGTTATTCTCCTGGAGCTTATTGTCCAGCAGTCTCAGCTCTTTTGCCATTTTATCGATCTCTTCCTGCCAGTCCGTTACAGAGATGGCTGCCTTGATCTTAATCTCCGTATTTCTTGCGCGGTAAGACGTCTGGCTTCCTGTATATGCAACATCCTTATATACGCTGATCTTCAGGATCAGCGCGTCCTTTCTTGCGATCAGCTCCGTTAAGGTCCTGCCGTCCACCTTTGTCTGGGAATTGGTCAGGTTGATCCTGGAGATCAGATACGCCAGCCGCTCCACCGACGTGTCCAGCTCCCTCTTCAGCCGCTCCGGCTCCTCTGCGGTCCTCTCGCCTTCCTGTACCAGCGAGTTGCTGTTCAGCCTCTTCCTCAGCTGCTCAATATTCCTGTTTAAATCCGCCCGCTCCTGCAACGCCTCTGCCAGCTTCATTGTGTATCCCTCCCGGTTGGTTTGGTGTGGTATCACTGTGGTGGTTTGGTTGAAGGATTTGTTTCCTATATTTATTGGTATAGATTAGTATAGCACAGGGGGAGGGGGAAAGGCTATAGCGGAGGAAAATAGATGAAAAAACTGAAAATTTTTTATTTAAATTCCACCACCCGCTTATTCGGTGGAATTTACTCCT
>CAJMRM010000063.1 GCA_905215775.1 uncultured bacterium | reverse complement strand
TAAACGCATTTCAGCTTAGGCCGATTGCCCCGGATGAGGTCAATCTGACACCTAAGCTGATCCGCTTTAACCACTAACCAACTGATCGAAATCTGCTGTCAGACTGGAAGTAAACGTTTCACATTTCACAAATGTGACCGGTGGAATTTAGTCTTACACACTGCCTTCCAGTGGTCCGTTTTCCATACCCAGAAATCAAGAATTTTTCGATAAGTTGAGCTCATTATAACAGAAAACAGGAGATTTTGCATAAAAATCTCCTGTGAAATCTGCAAAAAACAACGTGTAATGGAATTTACCACTGCACTGGAATTTACTTTTTCAAGTCAGGACCTGCCCCGCCGCAGGGGCCACACCTTGACAATATAATATACTTACCCGGGCAGCCGGGGGACGTGCTCCCATCCCGTTCCGAGTCTTGCGGCAAGGGGTGGTGCCTTATGAGTACATACGAAGAATTCCAGATCATCCTGGGCGTTGCCATGCTGATCGTAGCCATTCTGAACTATACCCATAAAAAATAGCCGTCCTGCCCTGGAAAGCTGACGACTATTTTTTAATCTGATGTTCACCGGGACGGGTGAGGTGCATTCACCCACCGGCTGTCTTGTTAAGTATATTATATGTCACCTGGACCTTTTTGTCAAACAGGAAAACCGCCCGGTGTTACCAGCACCAGACGGCTTCCATAGATTTCTCTTACCAGGTTCTCCCGGAAAGATATAACAGCTTAGACACCTGGATTATATCATCTCCGGAGCGCTCTGGCAAGGGGCGTATTTTTTATACACTTTTTCCATAAGTTTTATAAGGAGATGATAACATGACGGAACCAATACCTCTTTCCATCGGTGCTGCCTACATCCGTGTCAGCACGGACGACCAGACCGAGCTGTCACCGGACGCCCAGCTGCGGATGATCCTGGATGCGGCAAAAAAAGACGGCATTACGATCCCGCCGGAATTTATCTTCATGGAAGATCACGGCGTTTCCGGCCGCCGGGCCGACAACCGGCCGGAATTCCAGCGAATGATCTCGGTTGCCAGACAGGCACCGTCGCCCTTCCAGTACCTGTATCTCTGGAAATTCTCCCGGTTTGCCCGGAACCAGGAGGAGAGCGCGTTTTATAAGGGGATCCTCCGGAAGAAATGCGGCGTGGCCATCAAGAGCGTATCCGAGCCCATCATGGACGGCATGTTCGGCCGCCTGGTGGAAATGATCATCGAGTGGTCCGACGAATTTTACTCCGTCAACCTGTCCGGCGAGGTGATCCGCGGCATGACCCAGAAGGCCCTGGAGCACGGCTACCAGACGACTCCCTGCCTGGGATACGATGCGGCAGGCGGCGGCCAGCCGTTTGTGATCAACGAGGACCAGTACCGGATCGTCGAGTATATCCACCAGTCCTACCACGATGGCCAGGATCTGGCCCAGATCGCCCGAAATGCCAACGCCCTGGGATACCGGACCCGCCGCGGAAATCTTTTCGATAACCGAGCCGTGAAACTGGTCCTGACCAACAGCTTCTATGTCGGGCTTGTGCGATGGAAGGATCACGTATTCCAGGGTCCGCATGAGTGCCGGAGCTCTGTGACCAGTCTGTTCGCGGACAACCAGGCGCGGATCCAACGGGAATACCGCCCCAAGCACCGCAGGGAGGTATCCTCCTGCCGGCACTGGCTTTCCGGCCTTCTCAAATGTTCTTCCTGCGGCGCATCCCTGGGGTACAACCGGGGATCCGGCCGGAACCCGGACTTTTTCCAATGCTGGAAATACTCCAAGGGCATGCATTCCGGCTCCTGCTGCATTTCCGTGTCCAAAGCGGAGAAAACCGTATTGGAGTCTTTTCGCGTGATCCTCGAGACCGGAGAAGTGGAATTTTCTTACACCCGGAAGCAGGATCCTGAAACCAGCAGCCGCGAAACAGTGCTCCAGGACTCCCTGGATCGTCTGGAGACAAAGGAACTCCGGATCCGGGAGGCCTACGAAGGCGGGATCGATACCCTGGAGGAATTTAAGCGGAACAAGGAACGGCTGAAAAAAGAAAGGAACCGGCTTCAGGAAGAATTGGAAGCGCTGAAGCAGGATGCCCCGGAGCCGGATCAGGCACAGAACCGGAAAGTGCTGCTGGAAAAGATCCGCACTGTCTACGACCTTCTGCAGTCCCCGGACGTACCGATGGAAACCAGGGGAAACGCCATCCGCGGGGTCCTCCAGAAAATCGTATACGACGGAAAGGAAAAATCCATGGAATTCCATTACTATGTATGAGCCCAAAAAGCCTTGATTTATGCGGCTTTGGGCCATATCATATGTTTTTACAGTAAGGGCCGCCATACTGGCTGATGATCAGCTTCGCCAGCTCCGCGTTGGGTTCCTTAATGTTTACCGGGTACTGCAGCCGTTTTTCGTACCTCCACATATTAATATCCTCCTTCCCAGGGCCATTTTTCGGTCACCCAGGTCCAGGTGCCGCCCATAACGTCGTCCACCAGCAGAGGGCCGAACTGGCTCTGATACGCGTCCATGGCCGCTTTCCTGGCACTGACCGCGCTCCGGTAATACTCCATGGCCTGAGCACAGTCCGGATGGGTATCCAGGAATAAGAGCGCCTCATCCATGGCAAAGCTGGCCTCCCGGATCTGCCGCATCAGCGCCTGCCGGGACGGATCCAAGCCCGGATTCATTCCCGGACACATCCCGCAGCCCGGCCCGGCCGCCGGACGGGATCCGCATGAATTTCCCGGTGCCGGGTACATTCCGGAAATTCCGCAGACCATCCCTCCGGAAACTGGAGCCGGGCAGGACGGACGGCCGCAGGCCTGGCCCTGGGGTCTGGCCTGGACCGGGATCTGTCCCGGACAGCCCTTCTTACAGCACTGTCCCGTTACACCGGGATCTTTTCCACTGGTTCCGCAATTCATCTCTGCCATTTTCTGCACCCTCCCATCATAAACGGATGATCTAAAGACGGGAAAATCGTTCCCTGCATAAACCCGTGGCTTATGGGATAGGGCGTTTCCCAGTTCTGCATGGGAACGTAGCCCATACCCACTGGAAAACGGTCCCAGGCACACGGCATATTTCCATCCACACGGACCGGTCCAGGTCCCGGAACAGGCATCATACCGGGAATACGGACGGCTCCGTCAGAATTCTGATTACAGTTCATAAGCTCCTTCTCCTTTCATTTTCTAGTAATAGGGTATGCATATTCTCCTGTTCCGGTACATAGGAACATCTTCCGGGTCTTTTCCTTCCTGTGCCGTCTGCCCCTTCGCACAGCCCCGCGGCGGCATCCTCCGCCCGCGGATACTGCCTGCAAAAACAGACCAGGCATCCGCGTGCCCTGTCTGCTCCTCCAACAGTATTCTTCTGTTTTGCGGAGCTTTTTCCGGACATAAACGATCCGGCCAGAGTCAGATTTCTGGCCGGATCTTAAAAGCTTTTTATATTTATTCTGTTTTTTCCATCTTATTTGCAAAATACTTCATAATGTCTTTTCTGGTGATGATCCCGATAAAAGATTTTTTATCATCCAGGACCGGCACAAAGTTCTGCTTCATAGCCTTGTCCAGAAGGTCCTCCATATTGCTGTCAATGCTCACCGGCGTGTTGTCCGAACGGCGGGGAACATTGGTGATCCGGATCCTTCTTGCCTCCTGGAGGTTCAGATCCAGCTGGTTTTTTATGTACCACAGCAGATCTCCCTCGGTGATGGTCCCCACATAGGTTCCCTGCCTGCTGATGATCGGCACCGCTGAATATTTATGGAATTCCATCTTCTCCAGAACCTGCCTGAGACTCTCATCGTCATGGATGTAAGCCACCTCACTCTTAGGCGTCAGAAAAAACAATATATTCATTTCATCTCTCTCCTTTGGTTTATATCCGCCCGGAAGCGTCCGGTCCATATGCCCTAATATCCCAGATCCTCGTTGATGAATACAAGCTCCACCGTCATTCCATTGCAGGGACGCTCCAGGATCACCGAAGCGCTGCAGATCCGGGCCGGACTATTGCAGTCGTGGCAGCGCAGCTCCCCGGACGCGGTACAGGGCGTTTTTATCCCCAGGCGTCTGGCGTTTTTCGTGCAGGCCGTATTTTTTGCCCGGGCAATGGCGCTGTGGAGATCCGGGGCGATCTTATTTCTTCCCACCACATAAAAAACCCGTTCCGGGCCGAACAGGCTGGCCGCCACCCGGTTTCCCGTGCCGTCGATATTCACCAGCTCTCCGGTTTCCGAAACGCCGTTGGCGCTTAGGATATATACGGTGGAATCCATGGCTGCCCTTCTGGCTGCTGCTGCGGGCATCTCGTCCTTCCAGTGCCAGACCACCTGATTGTTTTCCTTCAGAAGCTCATACAGGCCCATCTCCTGACAGGTCATAGAGCCGCCGAAGCCCACCCGCTCCCCGCGGATCTTGTCCTTCAGGTATGCGGCCGCCGCCTCCTTCGTCTCAAAGTACGAAGTGAGAAACCGGTGGTCCTCAAAATTCTTTTTTAATTTTTTGTAATCCATCGTTCCTTCCTCCATCTGTTTTCTTACCGCTCTGTAAAGTTATGTACAGTTTACCATATTTCTCTCATATTTTCACGAAAACTCTGTGAACTTTTTATTAAAAACATCTTAACGTCAAAAACGGGCCGCCGGATACGTTCCAGAGCGGTCCGTTTTTCAGATTTTCCCTTCTCTTTCCCTATTCCAGGTAATCCAGAGCGTCCACAGGCTCGTCCCCGGAAAGCAGCTCGAAATACAGGCTGGCTCCCTCCACCGAATAATACTTGGTGGGCTCGGCAACGTAGCCCAGCAGATCCCCCCGGCTGATGTACTCGTTTTCCACCACCGGGATCTCCTTTAGCTGGCCGCAGACGGCCTGATAGCCGTTGCCCAGATCCAGGCGTACATAATTTCCGATCTCCTCGTTGACACCCACCTCCAGGATCCTGGCGTCAGCGGGGGCCGAAACGGGAGTGCTCACCTCGCTCTGGATCACGTTGGCCGGATTGCATTTGTACTGCTCCAGGGTCGGAAACCAGGTGGTGGTATCCATGCTGTACCCCAGGATCACATTGCCCTGCACCGGCCACAAAAGCGTATCGCTTTCCGTAAAATCCAGGATCAGGGAATCCCCGGCCGCCGCGCCGGCTTCATCTGCCGGCTGGCCCTCCAGGGCTGCGGCCTCTGTCTCCGCTGCATCCGCGATCTTTTCGGTCACATGGGAGCCGGCCCCCGCTCCCGCGGGCTCTGCCTCCTGGGCATTGGAGCTTCCTGCCACGGTCCTGGGCGGCTCTGTCTCCCCGGCGATCACTCCCTCCGGCTCCCTGATCTCCAGATACGGGCTTTCCTCCATGTTCTGGGCGCCCTTCCGGATCCTCACAGCGCCTGCTGCGGCAACAATAGTCAGCAGGCCCAGCACTAGCATCACAAGAACTAACTTATCCTTGAAAAGCTGGTTTACTCTCTCTTTCACGTTTTATCACCTCGGTACTATTCTTACCAAAGTGACACGTCTTATTCAGATTCCGTCTTTTAATATTTCCACATTCTGGAAATAATGGTCCAGAAGCGCCTCGAACCCAAGGCCCTCCTTTTCCAGGGCCGAGGCCCCTGCCTGGGAAAAACCGTATCCATGGCCGATCCCTTTGCAGGTGACCCGGATCTTTCCCTGGAGCTCATCAAAATAAAAGCATGGGGAGGACAGGCCCAGGGCATACTGGACCTCTTCCCCGGAGTAGGTCTTTGGGCCGATCTGAACCTGGAGCACATATCCGGCCTCGTCCCGCTCCGCCACCTGGAGCTCCTCCGGAAGCCGGTCTGCATCCACAGAAACCGCCCCCGGGATGGCGCTTACCCGCCGTGCCAGATCCTCCGGCGCAAAAACCGCAATGGACAAATATCCGTCGGCCAGAAGATCCCCGGGGCTTTCCGCCTGTCTGAGACAGGGGTGTGCCTGTCCGCCGGCCCTTGTGCGCCCCGAAGCCGCCCGGCAGAAGAACCCCTCCGCCGGCGCTCCCTCATAGGCCAGATAAAGTCCCCCTGTGGCGGACACGGCCTCCTGAAGCCTGTGGTAATTTTCCTGACAGGCCCCTCCCCAAAGCTCCTCCATCTGTGCTCCGCTTAAAGCATCCATGTCCAGGGCCTCCTCCGGGATCGTCTCCGCCCCGTCCATTTCCCGGTAAATATACGTCCTGGCCAGGACTGCCTGGGCCTTTAAGGTCTCCGGCCCAAAATCCGCCGGGATCTGGGCTGCCAGCGCATGGACCAGAAAATCCTCCGCCGGGATCTCCATGGTCCTTCCATTCCGCTCCACAGCCACATACCGCCTTCCCGCAGTCAGACCGCTTCCCTGAGAGCCGTCCTGGCCGGCTCCGGTCCCGCCGCTCCCCTGAGAACCGCCCTGGCCGGCTCCGGCCAGCTCCTCAAAGCCCGTAAAATCCCCGCCGCCGATCCGGCCTGTCCAGGCCATGGTCGTCACATAGGGGAGCATCACCATGATCATTAAAACCATCAGAAACCGCTTCATAAAAAAAGCCCACCTCATATCCTTTTTTGTAAAGTCTATGAGACAGGCTTTCTTTTTAGAACCTGGGACACGGCCCCGGCCATACAGGGACCGCGTCATGCCGTTCCTTTTATTTCAGATCCACCTTCACCTTTTCCAGATGCCAGATATCTCTTACGTACTCCTCGATGGTACGGTCGGAAGAGAACTTGCCGCTGGAGGCGGTGTTTAAGATGGCCGTCCGCGCCCACCATTTCTCGTCCCGGTAGGCCTTGTCGATCCGGTCCTCTGCCTCCGCATAGGAACGGAAATCCTTTAAGATAAAGTATGTGTCCGCCCGGTCGCTGGACTGGGTATTTAACAGGGAATTGTAAATATCCCGGAACAGCTCCGGATTCTGCGGGCTGTAGCTGCCGTTGATGAGCTGCATCAGCACCCGGCGGATCTCCTGGTCGCTGTTGAAGATCTCCATGGGATTGTAGCCGCCGTGGTTCTCCCAGCTGATGATCTCGTCGGAGGAAGCGCCGAAGATGAACATGTTTTCCTCTCCCACCTCCTCGGCCATCTCCACGTTGGCTCCGTCCATGGTGCCAATGGTAATGGCTCCGTTTAACATGAACTTCATGTTTCCAGTACCGGAGGCCTCCTTGCTGGCGGTGGAGATCTGCTCGCTGACATCGGCTGCCGCAAAGATCATTTCTGCGTTGGATACACAGTAATCCTCAATGAATACCACCTTGATCTTGCCGTTGATGGAACGGTCGTTGTTGATCACATCGGCCACGGCGTTGATCAGCTTGATGGTCAGCTTCGCCCGGGTATAACCGGCCGCAGCCTTCGCCCCGAAGATAAAGGTCCTGGGCACAATATCCATATTCGGATTATCCTTTAACTGGTTATACAGATACATCACATGCAGGATGTTCATCAGCTGTCTCTTATATTCATGGAGACGCTTTACCTGTACGTCGAAGATGGACCTGGGATCCACGTCGATGCCGTTGTGCTCCTTGATGTATTTTGCCAGACGGATCTTGTTCTGATACTTGATGTTCATGAACTCTCTCTGGCACTTTTCATCGTCGGCGTAAATGGCCAGCTTTTTAATATGGGACAGATCTGTGATCCACTCGTCTCCGATCTTATCGGTCACCCAGCTGGCTAACAGCGGGTTTCCATGGAGCAGGAACCGTCTCTGGGTGATGCCGTTGGTCTTATTGTTGAACTTTTCGGGCATCATCTGGTAGAAGTCCTTCAGCTCCTCGTTCTTTAAGATCTCCGTATGGAGCCTTGCCACGCCGTTGACGGAAAAGCTTCCCACGATGGCCAGATGGGCCATGCGCACCTGGCCGTCATAGATGATGGCCATTTTGCGGATCTTTTCATTGTCGCCCGGATACGCTTTCTTGATCTGCTCCACAAACCGGCGGTTGATCTCCTCCACGATCTGGTAGATACGCGGAAGCAGACGGGAGAACAGCTCGATGGGCCATTTTTCCAGGGCCTCGGACATGATGGTATGGTTGGTGTAGGCACAGGTCTTTGTGGTGATCTCCCAGGCCTCATCCCATTCCAGGTTCTGCTCGTCTAAAAGGATCCTCATGAGCTCTGCCACCGCCACCGTAGGGTGGGTGTCGTTCATCTGGAACACGGCTTTTTCATAGAACTTATGGATGTCGTCGTGGTTCTCCAGATATTTCAGTACGGCTCTCTGGACGCTGGCGGAAATGAAGAAATACTGCTGCCTTAAGCGCAGCTCCTTGCCTGCGTAGTGGTTATCGTTGGGATACAGCACCTCTACGAT
Source organism: uncultured bacterium (assembly GCA_905215775.1). Lineage (GTDB taxonomy): Bacteria > Bacillota > Clostridia > Lachnospirales > Lachnospiraceae > Alitiscatomonas. The sequence goes on along the minus strand of CAJMRM010000063.1, from coordinate 4,540 downwards.
GGTCTTTGCCAGGTTTTCCTGCTCCACCGCCTTCTGGTAATCGCCCTTGTCAAATTCCTTTAAGTTAAAGGTATTCACCGGCTGGGCGTCCCAGATCCGCAGGGAGTTGACCACGTTGTTGCCATAGCCCACGATGGGAATGTCATAGGGAACTGCCAGAACGGACTGGTAGCCCTTCTGGACAAAATGGTTCCTGTGGCCGTCCCACTCGGTATCCACATAGCCTCCGAATTTTACCTCTGTGGCGTATTCGGGGCGGCGGATCTCAAAGGGATAGCCGTCCTTTAACCATTCGTCCGGCACCTCGATCTGATAGCCGTCCTCGATCTTCTGCTTGAACATGCCGTAGCGGTAACGGATCCCGCAGCCATAGGCCGGATAGCCCAAGGTAGCCAGGGAATCCAGGAAGCAGGCGGCCAGACGTCCCAGACCGCCGTTTCCCAGAGCCGGATCCCGCTCCTGGTTTTCAATGGCATTTAAGTCAAAGCCCATTTCGGACAGGGTCTCCCGGATCTCCTCCTGCCCGCAGAGGCTGATGATATTGTTTCCCAGGAAGCGTCCGGTCAGGAATTCCATGGACATATAGTATACGACCTTGGCGTCCTGCTTTTCATAATCCTTGTGGGTTGCGATCCAGCGGTCGATGATCATGTCCTTCACCGCCAGAGCCACCGCCTGGTACATCTGTGCGGCAGTGGCGTCCTCGATGGTCTTCCGGTATGACATTTTCAGATTGTAAATCACAGCCTTTTTAAATTCAGCCTTATTTATGGTGTGGTCCACGTTCATGTCCTCCTGTTTCTGATTATCTTGTTGCCTTGGCAACGCCCAGCATGACTGTCTCGCCGTTGATGTTCCATTCCTTGGCGTGGCCGGCCATCTGTCCCAGGGTGATGCTGTCTGCCAGCACCTCGCCCTTTAACTGGTCTGCATATTTCTTGATGATGCCGGTGATGGTATCGTTGTTGTCCGCGTACACATAGATATGGTCCATAACCTCAAAGCCGGCTTCCTTTCTCATGGTCTGGATCTTGCTCACCAGTTCCCGGTAGAAGCCTTCCTCCACCAGCTCCGGAGTCAGGTTGGTATCCAGAACCACGGTCACCGTGTTGTCTCCCTCCGATACATAGCCCTCGGTCTGTGCCATGTCGATCAGAAGGTCCTCTCTGGTAAGCTCCACCTCGGCTCCGTCAAAGGTGAAGGTCAGGGCTCCCTTTTCATTTAAGGTATCCATGGCGGCGTTGCCGTCCAGCTCTGCCAGAGCCTTTCTGATATTTCCCAGCTGCTTTCCGTATTTGGGTCCCACGGTCTTTAACTGGGGCTTGAAGGTATAGGAGGTAAAGGCGCGGACGTCGTCGGTAAATTCCACTGTCTTCACATTCAGTTCGTCCTCGATGATCTCCTGGTAGTATTCCGGGAGTGCCTCCGCCTTCACAAACATCTTGGCGATGGGCTGACGGTTCTTGATATTGGCCGTATTTCTGGCTGCACGGCCCATAACGACCACCTTTAATACCTCATCCATCTTGGCTTCCAGCTCTTTGTCGATGAACGCTTCCTCCACCTGCGGGAAATCGCAGAGATGGATGCTCTCGGGAGCTGTCTCATCGATGGAGCGCACCAGATTCTGGTAGATCTCCTCGGTCATAAACGGTACCATGGGAGCCGCCGTCTTGGAGATGGTCACCAGCGCGGTATAAAGGGTCATGTAGGCGTTGACCTTATCCTGCTCCATTCCCTTGGCCCAGAAACGCTCACGGCTTCTTCTTACGTACCAGTTGCTCATGTCGTCCACAAAGTCCTGAAGGGCTCTTGCGGCCTCGGGGATCCGGTAATTGGCCAGGTCGTCGTCTACCTCCTTCACCGTGGAATTTAACTTGGACAGAAGCCATTTGTCCATCACCGGCAGCTTCTCATAATCCAGGGTATATTTTGTTGCGTCAAAATTATCAATATTCGCATAAAGCACGAAAAATGCGTAAGTATTCCACAACGTTCCCATGAACTTTCTCTGGCCTTCCATTACGGCCTTTCCATGGAACCGGTTGGGCAGCCACGGCGCGCTGTTGATATAGAAGTACCAGCGGATGGCGTCAGCGCCGTATTTCTCCAGGGCGTCGAAGGGATCCACGGCGTTGCCCTTGCTCTTACTCATCTTCTGGCCGTTCTCATCCTGTACATGGCCCAGAACGATCACGTTCTCAAAGCAGGGCTTATTGAACAGCAGGGTGGACTCGGCGTGCAGGGAATAGAACCAGCCTCTGGTCTGGTCCACGGCCTCGGAAATAAACTGGGCCGGGAACTGCTCATGGAACAGATCCTGGTTTTCAAAGGGATAATGGTGCTGGGCAAAGGGCATGGCTCCGGAGTCGAACCAGCAGTCGATGACCTCCGGCACCCGGTGCATCTCTTTTCCGCACTCGGGGCAGGTGATGACCACGTCGTCGATGAACGGGCGGTGAAGCTCTACTTCTCCCTGGTCTCCGTTCATTTCCTTGCTGTATTTCTTTACCACATCCATATAGTTGGGGCTCATTTTCTTAAGTTCCTCCCGGCTGCCGATGCAGTGCATATGGCCGCACTCACACTGCCATACGGGAAGAGGCGTTCCCCAATAACGGTTTCTGGAGATTCCCCAGTCCTGGATATTCTCCAGCCAGTCGCCGAACCGGCCTTTTCCGATGGATTCCGGGATCCAGTGGATCATGTTGTTGTTGCGGATCAGATCCTCCTTCACGGCGGTCATCTTGATGAACCAGGATTCGCGGGCATAATAGATCAGCGGAGTATCGCAGCGCCAGCAGTGGGGATAGCTGTGCTCAAATACGGGAGCTTCAAATAAAAGATCCCGCTCTCTTAAATCCTTCAGCACCTCCGGATCTGCCTTCTTTACAAAAAGACCCGCAAAGGGCGTTTCCTCTGTCATATTTCCCTTAGCATCCACAAACTGCACAAAGGGAAGGTCGTACTTTCTTCCCACCTGGGCGTCATCCTCACCAAAGGCCGGGGCGATGTGTACCACGCCGGTACCGTCGGTCAGTGTAACGTAATCCGCGCAGGTTACATAATGGCCCTTTTTATGCTGCTTTTCTGCCACATCGGCAGCGCACTGGTATAAGGGCTCGTATTCCTTTCCTTCCAGATCCGTTCCCACATAGGTCTCCAGGATCTCATAGGCCGGAGTTCCGTTTTCCTTGTCTGCCAGCTTTCCAAGGACCGTATCCAGCAGAGCCTCTGCCATATAATAGGTAAAGCCGTCGGCGGCCTTGACCTTCACATACGTTTCCTTCGGGTTTACGCAGAGAGCCACGTTGCTGGGGAGAGTCCAGGGCGTCGTGGTCCATGCCAGGATATATGCGTCCTCTCCCTTTGCCTTAAACCGAACCACAGCCGAACGCTCCTTTACGTCCTTGTAGCCCTGGGCCACCTCATGGCTGGAAAGGGGGGTGCCGCAGCGCGGGCAGTAGGGAACGATCTTAAAGCCCTTATAAAGAAGGCCCTTGTTCCAGATCTCCTTTAAAGCCCACCACTCGGATTCGATATAATCGTCATGGTACGTTACATAGGGATTGTCCATATCCGCCCAGAAGCCGACGGTGCTGGAGAAGTCCTCCCACATGCCTTTATATTTCCAGACGCTTTCCTTACAGTGCCCGATGAACGGCTCCAGACCGTACTGTTCGATCTGCTCCTTGCCGTCTAAGCCTAACATCTTCTCCACTTCCAGCTCCACCGGAAGTCCATGGGTATCCCAGCCGGCCTTACGGGGAACCATATATCCCTTCATGGTACGGTATCTGGGGATCATATCCTTGATCACGCGGGTCAGAACATGGCCGATATGGGGCTTTCCGTTGGCCGTCGGCGGTCCGTCGTAGAAAACATAGGGTTTTCCCTTGCGGCGGCTGTCAATGCTCTTTTCAAAGATCTTCTGGTCCTTCCAGAATTTCTCCACCTGCTTTTCTCTGTCCACAAAATTCAGATCTGCTGACACCTTCTGGTACATGACACATTTCCTCCAATCTTGTTGTATGCGCAGCTTTCTCTTCCCTGCGCGTTTCGGTTATGCAGTTTGTGTCTGCGGCTGCCGCCCAGGATCCGGTCCTATCTGTGGACATGGATCCCGCGGAGCATTTTTATGTCACAGGATATAGGCTCCTATGATATAAAAAAACGTCCTGTTCTTGCGAACAGGACGAAATATACTCGTTGCACCACCTATTACTGCATACTGACATATGAGTTCCCCTTAACGGTGGAAAACCGGGCTGACTTACTGGCCAGGGGATTTCCCGGACGTTCAGACGCCAGCTTGGGAGTGATCTTCCATCTGCATCCGGCGCCAGGCTTCCATCATCCCCGGCTCGCTTTGGCCTTCCCGCAGATCTACTGTCTCCGTCATCGCTTTTTCTTATGCGTTACGTCCCTTTATTATAAGGATTCTGCGAAAAAATGTCAAGACTTCCCGCCAGTACCGGATAAAATTGAAAATTTTTTATTTAAATTCCACCACCCGCTTATTCGGTGGAATTTACTCCTG
>CAJMRM010000062.1 GCA_905215775.1 uncultured bacterium | reverse complement strand
GGAGTAAAATCCACCGCATAAGCGGACGATGGAATTTACTTTTGAAAGTTTTACGTTCCCGAAAACGGACTGCGGCACTTGACAGAAAAACCGAAATATGATACATTAAATTTCAGTTCAAAAACTTAGAAGAGGAGCAGTAGGGACGGAACGGGATCCAGAGAGCCGCTGGGTGGTGTGAAGCGGTTTCCGCGAAATTCTGAACTCGCCTTGGAGTTGCATGCTGAAGGGGATCCTTCCGATCTCTGGGTAGGCAGAGCCGGTCCGACCGTTATCAGGAAATGAGTGCGTGAAAGCCCAGGGCCTTCACGAAATAGAGTGGTACCGCGTGTGAATGAAGCCCCACGTCTCTATGAATGGATAGAGACCTGGGGCATTTTTGTTTTACCGGGAAGTCCTGTTCCTGGTGAGGCAGATACACTGGTGATCCGTACCAAAGGAAATGGAGGAAATCGTCATGGCACAGTACAACCATGCCGCCATTGAAAAAAAATGGCGGGAAAACTGGGAAAAGAATCCCATCAACGTAAACGATGGAACGAAAGAAAAATATTACTGCCTGGATATGTTCCCGTATCCGTCCGGCAGCGGTCTTCATGTGGGCCACTGGAGGGGCTATGTGATCTCTGACGTGTGGAGCCGCTACCAGCTTTTAAAAGGAAAATATGTGATCCATCCCATGGGCTGGGATGCCTTCGGCCTTCCGGCAGAGAACTATGCCATTAAGATGGGCGTGCATCCGGCAAAATCCACAGCCGAAAACGTGGCGAACATCAAGCGCCAGATCGGCGAGATCGCTGCCATTTATGACTGGGATATGGAGGTCAACACCACAGACCCGGCCTTCTATAAATGGACCCAGTGGATCTTTGTCCAGATGTTCAAAAAGGGCCTGGCTTACGAAAAGGAATTCCCCATCAACTGGTGTCCGTCCTGTAAGACAGGACTGGCCAACGAGGAAGTGGTCAACGGCTGCTGCGAGCGCTGCGGAACTCCGGTGACAAAAAAGAACCTGCGTCAGTGGATGCTTAAGATCACAGCCTACGCAGACCGTCTGTTAAATGACCTGGACAAGCTGGACTGGCCGGAGAAGGTGAAAAAGATGCAGACCGAATGGATCGGAAAATCCTACGGTGCAGAGGTGGACTTCCCCGTGGAGGGCCGGGAGGATAAGATCACGGTCTACACTACACGTCCGGATACCTTACACGGAGCTACCTTCATGGTACTGGCTCCGGAGCATAAGCTGGCAAAGGAGCTGGCCACCGACGAGACCCGGGAGGCCGTTGAGAAATATATCTTCGACGCTTCCATGAAGTCCAATGTGGACCGTCTTCAGGATAAGGAAAAGACCGGTGTGTTCACAGGAACCTACGCCATCAACCCCTTAAACGGCGCAAAGGTTCCCATCTGGCTGTCCGATTATGTTTTAGCTGATTACGGTACCGGCGCCATCATGTGCGTACCGGCCCACGATGACCGCGACTTTGAATTTGCAAAGAAATTCAATATCCCCATCATCCAGGTCATTGCCAAGGACGGAAAAGAGATCGAGAACATGACCGAGGCCTATACGGAAGCCTCCGGCACCATGATCAATTCCGGCGACTGGAACGGCATGGAGTCCTCTGTTCTTAAAAAAGAGGCTCCGGTGATGATCGAGGAAATGGGCATTGGAAGGAAAACGGTGAACTATAAGCTCCGTGACTGGGTATTCTCCAGGCAGCGCTACTGGGGCGAGCCGATCCCCATCATCCACTGTCCCAAGTGCGGCAACGTTCCGGTTCCCGAGGACCAGCTTCCGCTGACACTTCCCGAGGTGGACAGCTACCAGCCCACAGGCACCGGAGAATCTCCTCTGGCAGCCATTGACTGGTGGGTCAACACGACCTGTCCCTGCTGCGGCGGTCCGGCCAAGAGAGAGACCAATACCATGCCCCAGTGGGCCGGCTCTTCCTGGTACTTCTTACGGTATGTGGACAGCAAAAACGATAAGGAGCTGGTATCCAGGGAGAAGGCAGACAAATATCTTCCGGTGGATATGTACATCGGCGGCGTAGAGCATGCGGTGCTCCATCTGCTGTACTCCAGATTCTACACCAAGTTCCTGTACGACATCGGCGTGGTGGATTTCGACGAGCCCTTTAAGAAGCTGTTTAACCAGGGCATGATCACCGGAAAGAACGGCATTAAGATGAGTAAATCCAAGGGCAACGTGGTATCTCCGGACGATCTGGTAAGAGATTACGGCTGCGATGCACTGAGAATGTACGAGCTGTTCGTGGGACCGCCGGAATTAGACGCCGAGTGGGATGACCGCGGTATCGAGGGCGTTTCCAAATTCTTAAAGCGCTTCTACAACCTGGTTCTGGAAAATAAGGACAAGGATGTGGAGGAAACAAAGGAGATGGTGAAGCTGCGCCATAAGCTGGTCTATGATATTGAGACCAGATTTAACCAGTTCAGCTTAAATACGGTGATCTCCGGCTTTATGGAGTACAACAACAAGCTTTCTGAGCTGGCAAAGAAGCAGGGAGGAATCAACAAAGAGACCTTAAAGACCTTTGTGATCCTGCTGGCTCCCTTTGCCCCCCACCTGGGCGAGGAGCTCTGGAGAGAGCTGGGCGGCACCGACAGCGTATTCCATGCCACATGGCCGGAGTGCGATGAGGAGGCCATGAAGGACGATGAGATCGAGATCGCCGTCCAGATCAATGGAAAGACCAGAGGCGTGATCATGGTTCCCGCCGAGATCTCCAAGGAAGATGCCATCGCGGCAGGAAAAGAGGCTGTGAAGGATAAGCTCACAGGCACCATTGTAAAAGAGATCTATGTTCCCAAAAAGATCGTTAATATTGTCCAGAAGTAAAAAAAGAGACCGCGGGGGCTGCTGCAGCAGCCCCCATTTTTTTGTCTGCGCCTCTAATTGCCGCTTTTTTACAGATACATGGAAAAATGTTACAAAAATACTGGACTTTTCATTAAGAAATTGTGTATAATGATTACAAAACAGAAAGATGCGAGGATGACCCATGAGTTTTTTGGAGGCGGTAAACGAAAAATACGGAGAACTGAGTCCGGTGCAGAAGCGGATTGCGGATTATATGTATAAATATCCCGATGAGGCCTGTTTTTATTCGCTGAGGGAAATGGCCAATGCCCTGGGCGTCACAGAGGTGACGGTCTTAAGATTCGCAAGAAAGCTGGGCTTTGCCAACTATGTGGATATGAAAAAGGATCTGCGGGACCATCTCCAGGCCAGGCTGCTGGGCAGCGAGGCTCTGAGGTCTTCCGGCGCCTCCGGCGCGGCAGGGACCAGGGAACTGGATTATGAAGCAATGTTTAAGGAATTTGCGGCCAATGAGGTCCGCGTCCTTGAAAATACGTTTTCCCAGTGCCGGCTGGAACAGGTCCTGACAGCCGTATCCCTGATCCGTCAGGCCAGTACGGTCTATGCCATCGGAAATGAGCTGGCGGCAGTGGGGTCGGCGTATCTGACCCGGCGTCTCATGACCATCGGGATCCGGGTGGAGGATCTTGGCTCCCAGAGCCGCGCCCTTTATATCGACCATCTGATCCATGCCGGCCCGGAGGATGTGGCAGTCGTTTTTTCCAACCCCGGGTATGCCAGACATGTGGTGAATACCGTCAAATACCTCAGCGAAAAGCGCGTGCCCCAGATCGTGATCACCGATAAGATCTCGTCTCCGGTGGCTACCTTTGCGACGGTGGTTCTGACCTATGACAACCATGACCTCTACTATTATAACTCTGTCCTGGGATTTTTCTCGCTGACCAACCTTATCGCATATTTTGCGGCTGTCGGCAGCCCGGAGGAGACCACCCGGCTGCGGGATCAGATCCTGGAAGCCCGGGAAAGCATCGGAACCATTTCCATGTATAAGGATTCCAGGGGAAGGGATGGGAAATAGGGCTGGCTAAAATGTGGCAAATTTGTGGTAGACAGGATTTGACAGTGACATTTCATGAAAAGTATGATAATATGGACAGGATGGGAGGAGATATTTCTTTATGCATAAGCGTTTATATACATCATTTACAGCCGCAGCCGTACTGGTCCTGTCCGCGTTCCTTGGGATCCCTGCCTCTGGAGCCGTGAAGGAGCAGGCAGTGGATACGATTCTCCTGGAACCGGAAACCCTCTGGGAGGATGAGGTGCCGGTGGATCTTTCCTGGAAAACCCAGCAGGACAAGGGCCGGTGGATCGATGAAATGGGCATTGCAGGCGATTCCAAAAGCCTGATCCTGGTGATCAATAACCTGGAGACCGGGGGCGGAGAGGAGATCCCTGTCCAGACGGGGAACGGAAAAAAGACCCGGGCTGCCAAGGGTGAGCTGGCCGGGAATTCCCGTCTGTTTTATTACTCCAGGGGTACCAACGGGGACTGGAGAGAGGTGTTCGCCGTCAACTGCTATATTTCCGGCGGTTCCGGCGAGGACGAGGATATTTATGGCGCATACCGGCTGGAAAGCGCCTTTGGACTGGAGAAGGATCCGGGAAGCCTGGTGTCCTACCGTCAGCTGAGCCAGAAGGATTACTGGATCACAGATCCGGAGGATGAGGACTTTGGAGACATTTATACAGCCGGAGAGGAAGGACCTGTTACGAAGGAGGCCGTGCGCCTGGGAGAGATGAAGGCGTTTTCCAATTATGGGATGGTCTTAAAGCCTGAGGCAGAGGGGGACGGCTATCCGGCCCTGGTGGTGAACTGCCAGCAGGCCAGTACCGAGGACGACACTTTTTCCGGGATCCAGCTGTCCCAGACGTATGTGCGTATGCTGATCCAGTCCATTGACCAGGACACAAGGATCCTGATCTCCTCTGAGGTGGAGGATCTGGAAGGAATGTGATCCGGCGGGAAAATGCCAGGGGATTGATCAAAATATAAAAAGCCGTTCAGAGGACGGGCATTCGAAAGGGGATGCCGCAAAGCAGGAAAAGTTTATCCTGGCCTTGCGGCGTCCCCTGTTTTTATCGTTATGTATTTTTTTGCATCCGTCCAGCCAGCTTCTGGATCGTTTCTGCCTTTTTTCTTTCCTCGGCGGACATGCCTTCCATCAGGATCTGGATCAGAAGCTCCCGTTCCCCGCCGGAAAAGGATATGTGCTCCCTGGCGGCCCGCTGGCTGACCGCCAGGAAGACGGCCATTTTCTGGTCCTTGGGGGCCGCCTCCAGTTCCTCTGCCAGGGACCGGAGGACGGAAAGCTTATGGAGGTCCATATTTTTTAATCTTGGATCATTTTCAAAAGCTGAGTTCATTCAAGCCTCCTTCTTTCAGACCTGTCCCAGGGTCTGCATCATGAGCTGGACCGTTTCCAGCCTGGACTGGGCGTCCGGCGGAAGAAGTGACAAAAGCTGGTCCATGGAAAATGGGCTCCGGCCTCCGCTTCTGTCCCGGCTGCTCCGGAAGGCCAGTACGTTCATCAGAAGATCAATGATCTCCTGCTCGCCGGGACCGCCGTAGGGCTTTACGGCCGCCAGCATATCGGCCGGAGTCGTATGACCCTCCTCCAGGGAGCAGACGCTCATCATCCCATCGCCGTTTTCATCGAAAAATTCCATGGTGCGCACCAGCTCCCTCCATTTGACGAACATGGATAAGGCCCGCTGCTGGGGAATTTCCATATAGGGAATGGCGGCCTTGAGCATCTGCATCCGGCGGTCCCCGATGGCGTAGTCCAGATCAGTGAGCATTAATTCTTTTTCATTCATTGGCAAGCCTCCTTTTACTGGTGAAAATATATGCGTCTGCCGGGAGGAAAAGACCAGGAAACCGGCGACCGGGCACGGAACCTGGGATCCGGGAATATTATGGATAGACAGGAGGGAGATCATATGTCATACAGACTTATTATAGATGGAAACAGCGTATACGAGATCGATGAGGATTTTGAACGGTACAGAAAAAAGAAAATGGCGGACAGGGCTGGGAAACGATCCCGGCAGCCAGAAGGGAAGGAACGGGAGGAGCCGGGAGAAAATGGCCCGGAGTCCCGGTGACCAGGCGGTAAAAAGGCGGGCAGGACCAGTGCCCGCCCGCCTTTTCCGGATTCAGATCAGCAGAAGAAGCCGCCGCCGTTTCCCCAGCCGCCGCAGCAGCAGAGAAGCAGGATGATCCAGATGCAGCTGTTGTCGAAGCCGCATCCGCAGCTGCCGCCGCATCCACAGTTATTTCCGCATCCGCTATGTCCGCCGCAGCAGCAGAGAAGGATCAGGATCCAGAGGATGTTGCTGCTGTTTCCGCAGCTGCATCCACAGCTGGTATTATTGGTGTCACATCCGCATCCGCAATTTGTAGCTGCTAAATCACTCATGTTTTAAGTCCTCCAGGGGATTATTTGTTTACACTCCTATGATATGTGGGGCTGCTTGTCATAGTTTCCTGTAATTTTGAAATTCCAGGAAAATTTGCCCGCCTCCACAATTGAGAAAGATGAAAAAGGATGATATAATGAGCGCAAGAGAGCCAGAGGGAGCTTGCTCACTCATGGCGAACGGCGAATGCCGATCACGATTCACCGCATCGCGATCTAATGTTTTACAGAACAGGAGGAAGATACCCATGGATAAGCTATATTATGATTCTGCGTATATAAAGGAATTTGAGTCGGAGGTGCTTTCCTGCCGGCAGGGAAAAAAGGGCTGGGAGGCTACACTTTCTGCCACGGCCTTTTACCCGGAGGGCGGAGGCCAGCCGGCGGACACGGGCGTTCTTGGCAGCGTCCGGGTAACAGACGTCCACGAAAGGGACGGGGAGGTGATCCATTATATAGACGGTCCTCTTCCGGTGGGAGAGACAGTCCGGGGGATCATCGACTGGGACCGCCGGTTCCGGCATATGCAGGAGCACTCTGGAGAGCACCTGGTTTCCGGCCTGATCCACCAGAGGTTCGGATATGATAACGTCGGCTTCCATATGGGGACCGATGAAGTGACCATTGATTTCAACGGTCTCCTGGAATGGGAGGACCTGATGGCCATAGAGGAAAAGGCCAATGGAATGATCTGGGAGAACCTGGAGATCTCCGCCGTATACCCGGAGGAAAAGGAACTGAAGGCCATGGATTACAGGAGCAAAAAGGAACTGGCAGGAGCCGTCCGGATCGTTACGATCCCCGGGGGAGATGTCTGCGCCTGCTGCGGAACCCATGTGGAGCGTACCGGTGAGATCGGCCTGGTGAAGTTTACATCCATGATCCATTATAAGGGCGGCGTCCGCATCTCCCTTCTCTGCGGAAAGCGGGCGGTGGAGGATTATGAGAAAAAGAGACAGCAGGTCCAGAAAATTTCCGTGCTGCTGTCGGCCAGGCCCGGGGAGATCGCTGAAGCGGTGGAGAAGCTGAAGGCAGAAACGGAAAAGCTTCAGGAAAAGCTCTCAGCAAGCTATGATAAGTATATTTCCTGCATCGTAAGGGATATCAAAGAGGGGGACGGAGATCTGTATCTTGTGGAGCCGGAGCTTGGAGCCGTCCAGCTCAGACACCTGGTCAACCGGCTGCTGGAGGAAAAGAAAGGAAAAACCGTCCTGGCCCTGGGAGGAAACACGGAGGGCGGTTTCCTATACGTCCTTGGGGGCCGGGACGGCGATATGCGCCAGCGTTCCAAGGAGCTCAACGGGCTCTTAAATGGAAGAGGCGGCGGAAGTACACAGATGGCACAGGGAACGTTCTTCGCGACAAAGGAGCAGCTCCAGGCCATCCTGAGAGAGAAGGGATTTATGAGCCCTGGACCATGTAATTGATCAGGCGCTCCGAATCGGAGAGTGTATGCGTGGTGATGTCAAGCTCCCGGATGCTTCCGTTGGAAAAAACCGTAGCCATGGAAAAATACTGGCTCAGCCGGGATTTCAGATTTACGGAACCTCCTTCGGGAAGGCTTAATTCAACGGCGCCGTCGCACTGGTTGATCACGTGGAAAAATGTGTCCAGGTTGGAGATATTTTTCAATTTTAATTTCATAAGTCATGCCTCCTTGGGGAAGTTTACAAGTTAGTGTTAATTATTTAACATACTTTATTATATCAGAGTGCAGACCATATGGCAATGGATGAAATAGATAAAATTTTAACAATATTAGAAGAAAATTTATGAAAAATATGCCGGATCAATAAACGGGGAAAAGGAGAATATGGGAAAAATGAAAAAAAGAATCCGCGACTATGGAATCACGATCGGAACGCACCCGGCAGGGCCCTTGAACAAGCTGACGGATGTGCCGGGAGTACGGGTGGGCCACTATACTGTGGACACGGAGGATCACAAAACCGGGGTAACGGTGATCCTTCCCTGCGAGGAAAATGTCTTTGCCTCGAAGCTGACGGCGGCGGCCTTTGTCCATAACGGCTTTGGAAAAACAGCCGGGATCCCTCAGATCGAGGAGCTTGGCACGCTGGAATCGCCCATTGCCCTGACCAACACCCTGAATGTGGGCAGAGTCCATGATGCGCTGGTGGATTATATGGTGGAGCAGTGCGAAAGAGACGGCGTGGAGCTGACCTCCATGAATCCGGTGGTAGGAGAGTGCAACGATGCCAGTCTCAATAAGATCACAGAGCGGGTCATCGGGATCCCGGAGGTACGCGCCGCCATTGACCGTGCGTGCAGGGACTTTGAGGAGGGCGACGTGGGAGCCGGAAAGGGAACCACCTGCTTTGGCATGAAGGGCGGCATCGGCAGCGCCTCCCGCCTGGTGGAGCTGGATGGAAGGACGTATACCGTCGGTGTGCTGGTCCAGTCCAACTTTGGAAAGACGAAGCATTTTGTCCTGGATGGGAAAAAGCTGGGGGATCTGCTTTCTGAGAGGATCGAGGAGGCCAGAAAGGACGAGGGCTCCATTATGATGGTGGTGGGGACGGATCTTCCGGTTTCCGACCGTCAGCTGAAGCGGATCATCCGGAGAGCCGGAGTCGGCCTTTCCCGGTGCGGCTCCTTCATGGGCCATGGCAGCGGAGATATTATGCTGGGCTTTTCCACAGGGAATATATATAAGAAAGAAGAGGCGCGGGCGGTGGTCCCGGTGACGGTGATGAACGAGGCCATGCTGGACGACGTGTTCGAAGCGGCCGCGGAGGCCACAGAGGAGGCTGTGCTCAATTCCCTGGCGGCGGCCCATACAGTGACGGGATATAAAGGGAATATCCGGTACAGCCTGACAGACCTGTATCTGAAGGAGCTTTGATCCATGGCTTATTTTCCTATGTTTGTGGAGCTTTCGGGCCGGGAGATCCTGGTGGTGGGCGGCGGCCCCATCGCTGCCCGCCGGATCCGGGTCCTGAAGGGGTTCGGCTGCCGGATCCTTGCAGTTGCTCCGGAGGTGGCAGAAGAAATAAAGAAAATGGCGGAGGAAGCGCCGGAGGCGGTGCAATGGCTCCGGGGAACGTATGAGGAAACGGATCCGCTGGGAACCGGCGGCCATTCTCCGATGACGCGCCCCTTTTTTGTCCTGGCCGCCGCCGGGGCTGAGGTCAACAAAACCGTGGTCCGGGACTGCCGCAGTCTAGGGATCCCGGTCAATGACGCCGCGGAAAAGGAAAACTGCAGCTTTTATTTTCCTGGAATCGCCAGGCATGGGGAGGCTGTGGCCGGAGTTACCTCCGGAGGCGGAGACCACCGGCTGGCTGCCGCTCTTTCGGCGGCTGTCCGGGAGGCCGTTGACTCGGTCATGGAGAAGATGGACACGGGGGGCCCGGCTTAAGCCGGGCTTTTATCGTCCAAGGAACATGGCCAGCTTCAGCGCATCCAGATATTCTGCCGGGACCCGCAGGCTTCCCCGGCCCTTTCCAAGCTGGATATCAGGCTTGGCTGCGCCGTGGAAGTCGGATCCTCCGGTGGGAAGGAGGCCATACTGGTCTGCAAGCCGGCACAGCTTGCTGCTTTCTTCTGCGTAATTGGAGGAATGCCAGCATTCCAGTCCGCCCAGGCCCAGCTCCTTCAGAGTCCGGATCAGCTCCCCGGTCTGCATCCATCCCAGCTTGTAAAGACAGGGGTGCGCCAGGACGGGAAAGCCCCCGGCGTCCCGGATGGCCTGGACGGCTTCTCCGGGCGTGATGATCTCTCTTTTTCTATAATAGGGACAATCCGGATTCAGATATTTTTTAAAGGCCTGATCCACGGAGGCGACGCACCCTTTTTTTACCAGAGCCCGGGCAAAATGCGCACGGGTGACGACGGTTTCCGGATTCCCCATGAGCAGGTCGTCCCAGGCAATGTGAAAGCCGTCTTTCTGGAAGGCCTCCAGCATAAGCTGGTTGCGGCTGTTTCTTTTTATTTCCGCAGCATTCAGAAAATCCAGGAAATTTTTATCTGTATAGTCAATATACAGTCCCAGAATATGGATTTCCTTTTCTTTATACAGACAGGAGAGCTCCACGCCGGGAACCACCTCCAGGGCAGTATCCCCGGCCGCATCCAGAGCCTCTCCGACTCCGGAGACCGTATCATGGTCTGTTAATGCAATGGCTGTAAGTCCGGCGCGCACTGCCAGGGCGGTCACCTCTGCCGGGGTATAGGAGCCGTCTGAGGCGGTGGAATGGACGTGCAGATCGATCAGCTTCAATGAATTCCCTTCTTTCATAATAATAGTGGAACGGGGCTCCGGCGGCAGGATACAGAAGGCCGGTCCCTGTGAAATGTAACAATAGTGTAACATAAATTATTGAAACTGTGAAAGAAATTTAAGAATTCTGTTATTCCATTTTTCTCTATTTGTGCTATACTAGTACTCGCATGATTCTGACATGTAGAGAAAACAACGCCCCAAAAGCGTCAGGGGCCTTTGAAGGTGTGAAGAAATGAGCGATATGAACAGAAACAGAACGTCCCGTGGAACAGGGAAAGGTTCCCAGAGCTGGGCAGGCTCCTCGGGGAACCGGGGCCGGAGCTCCTCCAGGCAGGCCAATGCCGACCGTATCCTGGCGGTCCAGAATGCCAGGAATCTGGGAAGCGGCCGCGGAACGTCTTCCAATAAAAGACGGGGGAGACGCCGCCGCCAGGGACCGGATGCTGCAAAGCTCCTGCTTATCCTCATCGGGATCGTCATTGCGGTCCTTTGCGTAGCTGTGGGGATCCGGAGCTGCTCCCGGCCGGACGGAACGGAAACTTCTGAGGCGGAGACCTCGTCGGAGCCGGAGACCGAGCTGGAGGCAGAGATCACGGTCAACGGGGTTTCCGTCCATGGCATGACGAAAACGGCTGCGGTGGAAAAGGTCCTGGAATCCATGGACTGGCAGATGAAGGTGACCTGCGGAGAGGACGAGAAGGTCCTGGAAAACCTTTTGAAAGAAAATGTGGAGGCCATCGTTGACGAAGCCTTTAAAAAGGGAAAATCTGCGGACTACAAGATCCCCACAGACGGTCTTGAGGATGCGGCGGCAGCCCAGGCATCGGCCCTGGCCGGAGCATGGAACGTAAAGGCGAAAAATGGTTCCATTTCCGCCTATGATGCAGCCAGCGGCAAGTTTACCTTTGCGGAAGGGGAAAACGGAAGATCCGTCAATGAAGAAAAGCTGAAAAACGATATTCTGGCGCGGATCGCTGCCGGAGAGTACGACGCGGTGATCACTGCGGAGGTGACAGAAACGGCGCCGGAGATCACTGCAGCCCAGGCCAGAGAGAAATTCCAGCGGCTGGGTACCTATACGACCACCACCACGGCCAATAAGGACAGGAATGAAAATGTCCGTCTGGCGGCGGCGGCCCTGAACGGAAAGATCATCCAGCCGGGAGAGGAGTTCTCCTTTAACCTGACCACCGGAAACCGGACCACGGAAAAGGGCTACCGGCCGGCCGGCGCATACGTCAACGGCGTCCTGGTGGAGGAGCCGGGCGGCGGCGTGTGCCAGGTTTCGTCCACTCTGTACAATGCCGTGGTATTTTCCGGACTGAAGACCACCGAGCGCCACGCCCACAGCTATGAGCCCTCCTATGTGACTCCCGGCGAGGACGCCATGGTAAGCTACGACGGTCATTCCGGGCCGGATATGAAATTTGTTAATAATTCCAAAACGGCGGTGGGCATCAAGACCAGCTTTTCAGACCGGAAGCTGACCATCTCCATTTACGGCAATCCGATCCTGGAGGAGGGCGTGACCCTGTCCATGAAATCGGAAAAGGTGAAGGAACTGGATCCCCCGGCGCCCAACTATGAAGAGGATCCTACCCTGGAGCCGGGTGTGGAGGTGGAGGCCAAGGCGGCTACGCCTGGAAGCCGCTGGGTGACCAATCTGATCACTAAAAAGAACGGCCAGGTGGTCAGTGACGAATTCTTCCATAATAGTACATATAATGGAAAGCCTGCCACCATCAAGCGGAATACCTCGGGAAGTGTGGCCGCACCGGAGGGTGAGAGCTCTTCCGAAGCCAGCACAGACGGAAGCGGAGCCGCAGGAGAGGGAACGTCTTCTTCGGCCGGTCCCCAGGAAACCGGAAGCCAGACAGGCCCCACGGCGGTACAGGGATCATCAGAGCCGCCTGCCCAGAACGCAGGTCCCGGCGATGTGATCGAGCCTTCTTCGGAAAATCATGGTCCTGGAGGAAGCGGAGGCCCCGGCAGCAATGAGGGCCCCGGAGGAAGCAGCCAGGAAGGCCCTGGCTTTGAGGACTTCCCGGGATCCGTTCCGGGCTCCTCGGATGCGGCCGAGACCGGAGGCCCCTCAGATATGGGCTTCATCGCCCCCAGAGAAGATTGATAAAGGCTTGACCGAAACTAGAAACGGCGCAGCCCGACGGAAAAGAACCGTCTGGCGGCGCCGCTTTTTGCGTCGGGGGAAATTGCGTCCCAGGATGCAGAGCGCTCCGGGAGGATCGCCGCAGGGCAGAAAGGAAATTTACTGAGGACAAAAAAGATTCCGGAGCCGGGGAGGGCGCATATGGCCGGAGAGAGGGAATGGTTAAGAATATAGGAACAAAATTCTACGATACGGAATCATTCCCGAAAGACGGAAAACAGAGGCGCCAAAGCGATATTGTTCGTAATAAAATACCTAAAACGGGCATTTTTGCATTTGCATTTTATTGGGAAATTGCTATAATAGGATACAGGTAGTCTTATGTCCATAAGGCGATACTCATAAATAAATATTTTTTATTTATACATTTTATAGGAGGAAAATCAACTATGGCAAGAAAAATGAAAACCATGGATGGTAACCATGCAGCAGCTCATGCTTCCT
>CAJMRM010000061.1 GCA_905215775.1 uncultured bacterium | reverse complement strand
CAAGACATGATAGAAAATATATCCAACAATGAAAAAGCCCGGGAAAGCCGTGATAAGCATTTATAGTGCCTAAAACATACAAAACAAAAAATAAGTGAAGTGGTAAGATAAAAGTAGACACCACCCAAAAAATAGTAGACAATAGAAATAGCTTTTTATTCTATAGATTTTTATATTATACAGGAGGTATCACATATGCTCACCAAAGAAGAACGCATACTCATTGGGAAAAGAATTGTAGAAGGTGAAATAACCGTTCATGACGCAGAAAAGGAATATCACATTTCTCGTTCTTCTGCTCAACAATACGCTACAAATTACAGAAAATCGAATGGTCTGCCCTTACGAAAAACTTCTTCTGGAATGGCACGCAAATCCGAAGCCCTGGATTTGGATCTGGAGGACTTACAGGCAATGTCAAAGGAAGAATTGATCGATCAGCTGATTCTTTCAAAAGTAAATGAACTGTGATTAAAAAAAGGATACGAAGTGAAAGGAGCTGGTGCAAAAAAGGAATTCGTTTCTTTAAACAGCAGGAATTCGAAATCATAATAGAGCTTTCTCCACAATTCCCTGTAAAGAAACTTTGTGAGGTTATGCAGGTGAACCGCAGCGGCTTTTATAAATGGAAGAAACGGCTTGAGCACCCCTCGGATCGTTTAAAAACATTCGTAAGCAACCTCATGTTGTTCAAGGAGTATCATACCAAATACCCTTCGCATGGTTACCGTTGGTTAAATGCCAAAATAAGGTTGGATACGGGGCTGATCCTATCCGATCCATATGTCCATAAATTCTGTAAAACGGCGGGTATTGTAAGTGTTTCCAAACATTACCGCTATAAAAAACCAGGGGATCCTTTCAAGGTATATCCGAATCTCCTTATGACAGGGCTGGATATTTCCGGTCCATTGCAGTGTGTAGTAAGTGACATGATCGCTTTCTGGCTGAAAGGGATCTATTACGAACTTACCTTGTATATGGATCTGTGGAACAATGAAATACTTTCGTATTCCCTTTCTTCTAAGAAAGGTGACCGAATGACATATATCAGCGGACTGAATGAAGTACTTGAGATCAAGAAAAAGTTTCTGGATCTTGAGATGGTCCTTCATACCGATCAGGGATCCGTATATGCTTCGAAAAGTTTTAACGAACTTCTGCCGCTGTATCATATTGTGCATTCGATGTCAAAGGCAGGCACCCCGACGGATCATGCAGCAATGGAGGCGATCAATGGCTGGATAAAAGCAGAACTGTTTACAGATTTGCATGTCACAAGCACTGAAAATATCGAACGTGAAATAGCAGACTATATCGTTTTCTTTAATGAAGAACGACCAGCATACTCCCTAAAGGTATTATGAAAGCAGGGGAATCATTCTGAAAAAGAATGATTCCCCTGCTTTTTCCAATCCCGTCTGACAGATGCCGTAAGTGTAATTTTGAGTGAATTACTTTCTTACGAGCACCCGCCTAAAGATGGGTGGGATAGTTTGCACCGGATGAGTGCAGCGCTGTATTATAGAGAAAGAATCTGTTTTACAGCGGCCCCCAGCGGAAGAATACAGGGTAAGGATGGTCCCAAAGGCATTTAGGCCCTAAAGGGTGCTGCCGGATAATTCCTTCCGAAGCTCCTGTATCAGCGTTTCCACCACCTCCGGCTCCAGTTCCAGTTCATCTGCGATAACGGCTGGGGATTTTCCTTTTTCGAGTTTTTTATGAACTAGATCTCTGAGGATATTCTGCTGTCCCTGCCGGAATTCATCCTGCCGTATGAGGCGGATCTCCCGTTCTTCATCATATTCAAAGATACTCACTGCGATCACCTCCGCTTTATGCTTTGAGAGAAAGTCTGAAAGGATCCCATCCCGGATGCATGCATTGACAGCCCGGTCCACGGCTTCGTTCAGCTCCAGGAATGCGGCATACTTCCGTACCTGTTCCACGAAGAGCATATATTCCTTCAGGCTCCGGCATGCCTCCAGGAGCTCACAGTTGGCCTCCGGAGCGATCTTTAAAACCCGGACCTTAAGCTCCAGCTCAGGCTCGGCTTCGGGGTTCTGGTATGCGTCCGAGAGCATCAGGATACAGGATTCCTCAGTCATCCCGGAGCCGTTATAAAACACGGCAAAGCGAGGCGTGGGGAGTCGGATGAGGCTGGAAGAGTAAAGGGTCTGGTCTTTCGTAAGGACCTGGAATTCCTTTGCCACATAAATGAGATCCCGGAGGGGCATATTGGGATTCCAGGTGGACTGATGCTCGTAGAGATTCAGCCGGAAGTCCATAAGAAAGGCCACGTCGTTTTTCATGTTCATATAGACGGCATTTTCCAGGGTGATGACCGTCAGCTCCTCCGGGTCCGTATAAGAGGTCTGGTTGACCGCGTTATAAAGGCTTAAGAGGTTCGTCCGGTCCCGGAACAGCATCCGGAATACGGAATCCTTATAGTCGCGGCGAGCCGCTGGCTTGACCGGGCCATTGCGGCCGGGGCTGGGATCATGGTTTCGATGATTCATTTGTCCTCCTTCCACAGGAGAACGGAAAATCTCCTGCTTTTCATGATAAAGATAATGGAAAAGCATAGATTTTCTGAAATGAAGATAGAAAGTCCAGACAGCCATACGGCCAGGAACAAAGGAAATATATGCTTTGCCGGGAGTATAGCATATTAATATTTGGAGGGCAAGGGTGTGCGGGATAAAATGTGAAGCGTTTTTTGCGGATTTACACCTGGCATATGATACCGGCAAAGGTGGGCATGTAAAGAAAAAGGATACTGCGGAAGGACGTTTTTTGCCCTTGATACGCAGCATCCTTTTTTCTATCTTGCTATTTTCCAGGTTTTTCCTGTCTCTATTCCAGAGGCTCTGTCACGATCCTCCAGGTCACGTTAAAGGCCTGTTCGAATACGGCCAGATCCAGGTATTCGCCGGTGGTATGGACGTTGAACATACCGGTGGAGATCCCGGAGCAGTCAAAGCCGTGGCCGGAGAAGATATTGCTGTCGCCGGAGCCGTTGCTGATATGGTATTCTGGTGTGATCCCCTCCAGTTCCAGGGCGCGGACCGTTGCCTTTGTAAGGAAGCCGTCCAGATCCGGCTTGTGAGGCGGGCAGAAGTGGTCCACGTCAATGTCCACGGTGGCCCCGAATTCGGCGGCCGCTTCCTGGCATGCGTCTATGATCTTCTGCACCTGGGCCTCGATCTGGGCCTGGGAATGGGAGCGTACCTCACAGGTAAAGGTGACCTTATCGGTAACGATGTTGGTGGCAGCGCCGCCCTCGATGCGTCCGATGTTGGAAGTGGTCTCCGGATCAATACGGCCGAATTTCACCTTGCTGATGGCCAGGGCCGCAGCGTTGATGGCGTTAATGCCTTTTTCCGGTTCGATGCCGCCGTGGGCGGATTTTCCGTGGAAGGTGATGGTCAGCACATCCTTTCCTGCTCCGGATTTTAAGATAAAGCCCAGGTTTCCGGCACCGTCCAGAGAAAAGATGTTTTTGGTAGGAATTTTGGAATAATCAAAATTTTTTGCACCGTACATGCCGCTTTCCTCGCAGATGGTGAAAAGGTAGTACATATCCCGGTGGGGCGTTCCTGTTTCCTTCAGTACCTCAAGAAGCTCCAGCATGATGGCGATTCCGGATTTATCGTCGGCGGCCAGGATCGTGTCCCCGCTGCTCTTTAATTTTCCATCCTCCAGCACCGGCGTGATGCCGATTCCTGGCTCTACCGTATCCTGGTGGGCATTGAGACAGATGGATTCGCCCTCCATGGTGCCCGGAATATGGATCAGAAGGTTTCCGCTGTGGTCGCCGCCTACGGCCTTTCCGGCCTGGTCGCGGTACACCTTATAGCCGCGGTCCTCGAAATATTTCTGGAGATAATCTGTCATGGGACCTTCCTTATAGGAAACGCTGTCGATCCTGATCATTTCCATGAGTCTGGATAAAATTCGTTCTTTGTTATACTGCATAAGAATCTTCCTCCCTTTTGTGATCCGTCCCGTTTTCTGATTTTTCACGGGGCCGTTCCGATGGTTTTATTATACTAAAGGAGAGTCAGAAAATCAATGAAAACCATGGGAGAGGCCTTGCGCAAACGCTCTCCCTGTGCTATACTCCTGGCACCGGGATCCCATGGGATCCCCACTGGTTCGTGAACCTCCCAGTATAAAAAACTAGGCAGAAGTGAGGATGATAAAGGTATGAAGGCTCCCGCCCGTGAGGGAGGGGCCTGTGCCGCTCTTTGCCTGGCGCACCGGTTTTCTGGATGGATGTCCAAAAAGCCGGTGCGCTTATCTGAGGTTTTCAGAAACAGGCAGGGGCGGCTTTTTTGTTTCCCCTGCGTGAAAACGGAAGGAGAAAACAGGATGAATGAAAAGGTACAAAAGGTGGTCATTGACTGCGATCCAGGGATCGACGACAGCCTGGCTCTGATGCTGGCGCTGTCCATAAAAGAGCTCCAGGTGGAGGCCATTACCATCGTGTGCGGGAACAGTCCGGCAGATATGGGCTTTTCCAATGCAAAAAAAATTTTAAAGTACATGGGGCGTCTGGATATCCCGGTCTATGTGGGAGCCCATAGACCGCTGAAACGGGAATATGTGAACGCTCTGGATACCCATGGGGCCGATGGGCTGGGAGAAATCTTTCTTCCGGAGGTTCCGGGCCATGAGGCTTCCATGAATGCCCGGGAATTTCTGGAAAAGCGGTTCGCGCCGGGATCAGAGGGAGAGCCCTGCTCCTTTATAGCCCTGGGGCCCATGACCAATCTGGCACATCTGCTTTCGGACTGTCCGGAAGCAGTCCTTTCCATGGACCGGATCGTGTCCATGGGCGGCTGCTTTAAGAGCCATGGAAACTGTTCCCCGGTGGCAGAATACAATTATTGGGCAGATCCGGATGCGGCAGCCCTTGTGTATGAAACGGCGGCACGGTACGGAAAAAAGATCGAGATGGCGGGATTGGACGTTACCAGGCAGATCGTCCTGACTCCGGATCTTCTCTCGTATCTGAAGCGGCTGGATCCGGAGCTGGGCGGCTTTGTGGAGGCCATCACAAAATTTTATTTTGATTTCCACTGGGAGTGGGAGCATCTGATCGGCTGCGTCATCAACGACCCGCTGGCAGTGGCGTACTTTGCAGATCCGGGCCTGTGTCGTGGCTTCGAAGCGTATACGGCGGTGGAAACCGAGGGGATTTCCAGAGGGCAGACTGTGGTGGATTCCATGGGCTTTTACAGGAAGGCTCCCAACGCCCGGATCCTGACAGAAACGGATCCGGAGCGGTTTTTCCGTCTGTTCTTTTCCAGGCTTTTAAAGTGCCGGGAGGAGGAGCTGGATCTGCTTTCGGGGCTGGCGGAGGGAAGCCGGATGACAGGTCCGGCGGCCCGCCCGGAGAGGAGGTGCGGAGCAGATGAAAGGTAAGAAAAAGATGACAGTGAACCAGATGGTACTGATCGCCCTGGCCGCGTGCATCAACGCTGCGGGAGGCCAGGCAGCCCTGGCCCTGCGGCTTCCGGTATACCTGGACAGCGTCGGGACCATTCTGGCGGGGATCCTGTTAGGGCCCGTTTACGGCATGCTTCCCAGCCTTTTAAGCGGGATCCTCATGGGAATGACTGCGGATATTTATTCCCTGTATTTTGCACCGGTGGGGATGATCACCGGCTTTATGGCTGGCCTGGCGTCGAGGGGAATGCCGGAACTTATGGGACATACGAGCTGGAGCAGGCTTTTCCTGGCGTCAGCCATGATCACCATTCCCGGGACCGTTGTGAGCGCCCTGATCTGCGCGGGACTTTTCGGTGGGATCACGTCGTCCGGCTCCACCGTTCTGGTGCAGCTTCTGTCCCATACGCCTCTGGGCATGACAGCCAGCGTGTTCCTGGTGCAGATCCTGACAGATTTTGCAGACCGGACGGTGAGCCTTTTTCTGGCGGCAGCTGCCGCAGGGGCCGTGCCTGCCCGGCTGAGACAGGCCGTATGCGGACAGCAGGGCAGAACCCGCAGTCATTAGGAAAGGAGAAGAGAGATGGGAATACCAGTGGAGCGGTACAGCAGGATCACCGCTAAAAACCAGAGGGAGATATGCCTCCTCAGAGGCTTTCCCTGTGCCTGGGGAAAATGCGCCTTCTGTGATTATATTGAGGACAACGGAAGGGACCGGGAGGCCATGGAGGCCCTAAACCGGCAGGTGCTTTCCCAGGTGACGGGAGAGCTGGGGGCCTTGGAGATCATCAATTCCGGAAGCTGTTTTGAGCTTCCCGAGGCGACCCTTGACGGGATCGCGGCCCTTGTGCAGCATAAAAATATCCGGAAGCTGTTTTTTGAGGCCCACTGGATCTACCGCCATAAGCTGGAGGAAATGCGGACGCGGATGGGCGTACCCATTATTTTTAAGATCGGCGTCGAGACCTTTGACTATGATTTCCGCCAGCGAGTCCTGAATAAGCATGCGGATTTCCGGGATCCGGGGGAGGTGGCGGAATATTTCGACTCGCCCTGTCTTATGGTAGGGATCCAGGGCCAGACGAGGGACATGATCCGGTATGATATTGACTGCCTGAAGCGGTATTTTAAGCTGGGGACCGTCAACGTCTACAATAATAATACCACCTCCATCCGCAGGGACCAGGCCCTGGTGGACTGGTTCATGGATGAGTACCAGTGGCTTATGGAGGATCCCGCAGTGGAGGTCCTTTATGAGATCACTGATTTCGGGGTCGGCTGAACGGAGGAAGAGGATTGAACTTTACTGTACATACCATGGAATATGCAGGAGGGAGGGCAGAGACCTCCCTGGACCTTAGGAATTACCGGGACAGCGACTATGAGGAGTACAGGGCCATGTACAACGGCTGCTTTTTAGCCATGCGGACGGCTTTGGGGATCAGGCCGGCGGAATGCTGCAAAACCAGGGAGGAGTTAGCGCAGAGCCGGTCAGAGATCTGGGTCCTGGAGCGCTCTGGAGTCCTGGCTGGCTCGGTGGCCGTTTATGGGAATGAGATCGACGATCTGGTGGTGAAGGGAGATTTTCAGGGCCGGGGTCTGGGAAGGGCCCTTTTGCAGTGGGCCCTGGCGCTTCTGGAAGCAGAGGGGCGCGGCCCCGCGGTCCTCCATGTGGCAGACTGGAACCGCCGGGCCATGGAGCTGTACCGGAAGCAGGGATTTCGCATCATAAAGACAGAAGTGATAGACAGAACCGCCTGACAGCGATATAATAAAGCTATCCATTATATCCCTTCAGGAAAGGAGATTCGATATGAAGTCGAAAGTATTTTTCACAAGAGAGATCACCCCGGAAAAGGTAGTGGAGCTGTACCGCCTTCTGGGAAAGGAGCTGCCGGGAAAGGTGGCCATCAAGCTGCATTCCGGCGAGGTGGGAAACCAGAACTTTTTAAAGCCCGCGTTCTGGAAGCTCATCATCGATATGGTAGGGGGGAATGTGGTAGAATGCAATACTGCTTATGAAGGGCAGAGAAACACCACAGCCAAGCATATGAGCACTCTGGAGGCCCATGGATGGAAAAAATATTTCCGCGTGGATCTGATGGACGCAGAGGGCCCGGATCTGGAACTCTCCATTCCGGAAGGAAAGGTGATCCAGAAAAACTTTGTTGGAAAGAATATGAAGAACTATGATTCCATCCTGGTGCTGTCCCACTTTAAGGGCCATCCCAT
The DNA here is from genome assembly GCA_905215775.1 of uncultured bacterium. Classification (GTDB taxonomy): domain Bacteria; phylum Bacillota; class Clostridia; order Lachnospirales; family Lachnospiraceae; genus Alitiscatomonas. Next base: position 6,436 of record CAJMRM010000061.1, on the reverse strand, counting down.
GGGCGGCTACGGCGGAGCCTTAAAGCAGCTGGCCATCGGCTGTGCTTCCTCTTATGGTAAGGCATACGTCCACGGCGCGGGAGATCCGGAAAAGATCTGGACCTCTGACCATGATTCCTTCCTGGAATCCATGGCGGACGCAGCCAAATCCGTGGTGGACTTCTTCCATGGAAACGCGGTGTATGTAAACGTGATGATGAATATGTCTGTGGACTGCGACTGCTGTGCCGTTGCGGAGGATCCCTGTATGAAGGATATCGGTATCCTTGTTTCCGAGGATCCCATCGCCATCGACCAGGCCTGCATCGATCTGGTATATGCAGCAACGGACGATCCGGGACAGAAGCATTTCCTGGAGCGTGTGGAAAGCCGCAACGGCGTTCACACCATCGAGGCTGCCGCTGCCCTGGGCTTTGGCTCCAGAGAGTACGAGCTGGTGGAAGTAAAATAATAAAACAGGCGCAGAACGAGACCGGCTGTGTATCTGGCAGAAAGCTGCCGGATGCCAGCTGGTTTTTGCGGTCTGGTTCCGGTTTTTGCGGCCCGGTGCCGGCTCCTGCGGTCCGATGCGGATCCTCCTTAAAGGGACTGGAACCGAAAACTCTGGAAATCGGGAGCCGCCCGTGATACAATGGAACGGAAGACGAGGAAAGGATGAAAGGGAATGGCAGAACAGAACCAGAACCAGGATATGCAGAAGCCCCATAAACGGCGGGTCCGCTATAAGGGGACGCATCCCCGGACATTTGAGGAGAAATATAAGGAGAGGGATCCGGAGAGGTACGCGGATACCATTGAAAAGGTGATCTCCAAGGGAAGCACGCCGGCGGGGATGCATTTGTCCATCTGCGTCAATGAGATCCTGGAATTTTTACAGATCCAGCCAGGGCAGAGGGGGCTGGACGCCACTCTGGGCTATGGCGGCCACAGCCAGAAGATGCTGGAAAGGCTGGAGGGCTCCGGACATCTTTACGGTCTGGACGTGGATCCCATCGAGATCGTAAAGACCACGGCCAGACTGAGGGAAAAGGGCTTCGGGGAGGAGCTCCTTACGGTGCGGCAGATGAATTTTGCAGACATTGGTATTCTTTCAGAGGAGGTTGGGAAGTTCGATTTCGTCCTGGCTGATCTGGGAGTTTCCTCCATGCAGATTGATAACCCGGAGCGGGGCTTTACCTATAAGGCCGAAGGGCCCCTGGATCTGCGGCTGGATCCGGAAAAGGGCGTGTCGGCGGCAGGGCGTCTGCGGGAGGTCACCAGGGAGGAGCTGGCCGGCATGTTTCGGGAAAATTCCGATGAACCATATGCGGAGGAGATCGCGGCGGCGGTTTTCAAAAGAAACCGGAAAAAGGAGTTTATAGAGACCACGACCCAGATGAAGGAGACCATTGAGGAGGCCTTAAGCTTTCTTCCTGAACGGGAAAGGAAGGAGGCTGTGGTAAAGGCCTGCAAGCGCTGCTTCCAGGCGCTCAGGATCGATGTCAACAGTGAGTTCGAGGTCCTGGACCGGTTTCTGGGGAGTCTTCCGGAAAGTCTGGCTCCCGGAGGCCGGGCGGCGATCCTTACCTTCCATTCCGGCGAGGACCGGCTTGTGAAGCATTATTTTAAAGAGGGAAAGAAAGCCGGACTGTACAGCGAAATCTCCGAAGAGGTGATCCGCCCCTCAGCGGAGGAATGTCAGAGAAATCCCAGAGCCAGATCCACAAAAATGCGGTGGGCAGTGAGAGCGTGATGCTTTCGCTGTCTTTTTGTACGGAAGAAACCTTAAATTCCTACCCATTGCCTGTGGGGGTGGAAAGCATGATCAACCTGCTCCGCGGCTATTGAAAAGGGCCGGATGCCATGATATAATTCATATCTGGGAAATGAAATACGTGAAAGAGAAAGAAGGACAGAGAATGAATTACATGGTCTGTATTCCGTCTCCGGATATGGTATCCAGGGAAAACTGCGAAAAGGTACATAATATCCTGGCCAGGATGTCGGATGCATATAAACTCAATATCGTGCCGGAGCCGGTGAAGGTGAGACAGGCGCCGTGCCCGGAATATTACAGAAAGTACCGGATCTATAAGGAGATCCGCGAGCGGGACGGGAACGGAGAGGCGTACCTTCTCCAGGAGGAGGAGGAAATGATCCTCAGCGTATGCCGCTCGCCGGAGGAGGAGGCGCTGATGAAGGGGTGCACCTACGCCTACCGTTATCCGTCCAGCCTGGTCCTTAAAAGCTTCAGGGAAGAGAAGAAGGAAAAGAAAGAAAAACGGGAGGCCAGACCGGAACCGAGAAGCGAACGGAGCCGGGGAGAAAAAACGGAAAGACCGGAGCGTGGAGAGCGGCCGGAGCGGCCCGGAAAGCCGGAACGCGCTCCCAGAGGGGAGCGGCAGCTGCGGGGAGACCGGCAGGGGCAGGCTGAGAAAGCGGAAAGGTCCGAGCATACAGAAAAAGCCGAAAGGCCCGAGCGTCCGGAAAAACCGGAAAGGCGCGATAAGACCGAACGATCGGAACGGCACGAAAAAACAAACAGAGGAGGAAACAGCGATGCTGGCATTTGAATGTGATTACCTGGAAGGAGCCCATGAGAAAATTTTAAACCGCCTGATCGAAACGAATATGGAGAAGCTGCCGGGCTATGGGGCCGATCCTTACTGCGCCAGTGCCAGAGAAAAGATCCTGGACGCATGCCAGTGCCCGGAAGGCGAGGTATTCTTCCTGGTGGGCGGGACCCAGACCAACGCCACAGTCATCGACGGGCTTTTATCCTCTTATGAAGGCGTGGTTTCTGCGGAAACAGGACATGTGAACTGCCATGAGTCGGGAGCCATCGAAGCCTCCGGCCATAAGGTCATCACCCTTCCGCACCATGAAGGAAAGCTCGACGCCGGGGAGCTGGAAGCTCTCCTGAAGACATTCTGGGGCGACGAAACGTATGAGCATATGGTATTTCCGGGCATGGTCTATATCTCCCATCCCACAGAATACGGTACATTGTATACAAAAGAGGAATTAAAGGCCCTTCACCAGGTATGCGGAGCGTACGGGATCCCCCTGTATATGGACGGGGCAAGGCTGGGCTACGGTCTTGCAGCCCATGGGACGGATGTGACGCTTCCGGTGATCGCCGAGTATTGCGACGCCTTCTATATCGGAGGAACAAAGGTGGGAGCCCTCTGCGGAGAGGCCGTTGTGTTCCCGAAAAAGGAGCGGGTTCCGAAGCATTTCTTCACCATCATCAAGCAGCACGGGGCGCTTTTAGCCAAGAGACGTCTCCTGGGGATCCAGTTTGATACGCTGTTTACCGACGACCTCTATATGGAGGTAAGCCGCCATGCCATCCAGATGGCTGAGGTTTTAAAGCAGGGGCTGAGGGAAAAGGGCTATGGCTTCCATATCGACTCTCCCACGAACCAGCAGTTTGTGATCCTGGAGAACAAAAAGCTGGAGGAGCTGAGGAAGGAAGTGACCTTCAGCATCTGGGAGAAAAAGGATGCGGACCATACGGTGGTGCGGTTTGCCACCAGCTGGGCCACAAAGGAAGAGGATATCCGGAAGCTCCTGGCGCTGCTGTGATGTGAAAAATGCGTGAATTTTGAATAAGCTTCATTGACTTTTGGCATAATGAGCCATAAAATAAAGATATCAGTAAAATTAATTTTATGGAGGAAATTGCGATGGAATTAAAAGGAAGTAAGACAGAGCAGAATCTGATCGCCGCTTTTGCCGGTGAATCCCAGGCCAGAAACAAGTATACGTATTTTGCCAGCGTTGCAAAAAAAGAAGGCTATGAGCAGATCGCTGCGATCTTCCAGGAAACGGCGGATAATGAAAAAGAGCACGCCAAAATGTGGTTTAAGGAATTATCCCTCCTGGGAGATACAGCAGAGAACTTAAAAGCCGCCGCAGCCGGAGAAAATTATGAGTGGACCGAAATGTATAAGACCTTTGCCCAGGAGGCAGAGGACGAAGGCTTTAAGGTCCTGGCCCATAAGTTCCGTATGGTGGCGGAGATCGAAAAGACCCACGAGGAGCGTTATTTAAAGCTTCTGGAGAATGTGGAGATGAAGAAGGTCTTTGAAAAGAGCGAAGAGGTGATGTGGGTATGCAGGAACTGCGGCCACATCGTGATCGGGAAAAAGGCTCCGGAGATCTGTCCGGTCTGCGCCCATCCCCAGAGCTACTTTGAAGTAAAGGCGGAAAATTACTAAAACAGATCCCCCGGAGCGCGGCCCGGGGGATTTTTTCCGCAGCTGGAAGAACGGTCTGGAGAACCTTTGAAATCCATGTTGGCAATTCACAGAAAGTATGATATAATTTCCTACAAACAAAATAGAACCGTTCGGCCCCCGCATGGCAGAATGGCTCCAACAAAATACATAGGAGAGCGCAGAGAATGAAAATGAAACGCGTTTTTTTAAAACTCAGCGGCGAAGCGCTGGCTGGTCCGAAAAAAACTGGTTTTGACGAGGATACGGTAAAAGAAGTAGCACGACAGGTAAAGCTTTCGGTGGATGCCGGCGTCCAGGTGGGAATCGTCATCGGCGGTGGGAACTTCTGGAGAGGCCGCACCAGCGATGCCATCGACCGTACCAAGGCGGACCAGATCGGAATGCTTGCCACGGTCATGAACTGTATTTATGTATCGGAGATCTTCCGGAACACCGGAATGAAGACCCAGATCTTAACGCCCTTTGAGTGCGGCTCCATGACGAAGCTGTTTTCCAAGGACCGGGCCAATAAATATTTTGAACGGGGCATGGTAGTATTTTTTGCAGGAGGGATCGGACACCCCTATTTCTCCACCGATACGACCATCACGCTGCGGGCCATTGAGATGGATGCGGACTGCATTCTTCTGGCCAAGGCCATTGACGGCGTTTACGACAGCGACCCCAGGATCAATCCGGCTGCGAAAAAGTACGATACGGTCTCCATCCAGGAAGTGATCGACAAGCAGCTGGCTGTGGTGGATCTGACGGCATCCATCATGTGCATGGAGCACAAAATGCCCATGGCCGTATTCTCCTTAAACGAGGAAAACGGCATCGCCAACGCCATGCAGGGAAATATTAACGGTACCATCGTTACCGTTTCATAACAGGAGGTTACTATGAAAGAACAGTTAAAGATTTACGAAGAGAAGATGGACAAGACCATTGACAGCCTGATGAACGATTACGCCTCCATTCGTGCCGGACGCGCCAATCCGCACGTTCTGGATAAGATTAAAGTAGATTACTACGGGACTCCGACCCCGATCCAGCAGGTGGGCAATATCTCTGTACCCGAGGCCAGGATGATCCTGATCCAGCCCTGGGAAAAGAGCCTGCTGAAGGCCATTGAGAAAGCCATCCAGACCTCTGACCTGGGGATCAATCCCAACAACGACGGCTCCTCCATCCGGCTGATCTTCCCGGAGCTTACGGAGGACAGACGTAAGGAGCTGGCAAAGGACGTAAAGAAAAAGGGAGAAAACGCCAAGGTGGCAGTCCGCAACATCCGCCGCGATGCCAACGATACCTTTAAGAAGATGGAAAAGAACGACGAGATCTCTGAGGATGATTTAAAGGATGCAGAGGAAAAGATCCAGAAGATCACCGACAAGGCCATCGAAAAGATCGACAAGGCCGTGGAGAATAAGACGAAAGAGATCCTTACAGTATAAGATACGATCACAGGGGGGCAGGGAAACCTGGCCCCTGTCTTTTGAGATCCGGCCAGGGATGCCGGACGGGAGGAAAAAATGGAAGAACATCTCAATATTCCTGCCCATGTGGCGCTGATCCTGGATGGAAACGGCCGTTGGGCAAAGAAGCGGGGACTTCCGCGGCAGCTGGGCCATAAAAAGGGCTGCGAGACCGTGGAGCAGATCGTGGAGGATGCAGCCAGGCTGGGGATCCGGTATCTGACGGTCTACGGCTTTTCCACAGAAAACTGGAAGCGGCCGGAGGAAGAGGTGGGAGCCCTGATGCAGCTGTTCCGGTATTATGCAAAACGGCTTTTAAAGATCGCCAAGGCCAACAATGTGCGGGTGAGGATGATCGGAGAGCGGAGCCGGTTTGCCCCGGACATCGTGGAGGGGATCGACCGCCTGGAGCAGGAAACAAAGGACAATACGGGCCTTACCTTTGTGATCGCCGTCAACTACGGGAGCCGGGATGAGATCACCCGGGCGGTAAAAAGGGTGATGGAGGATGTGAAGGCCGGAAGGATCACAGAGGCGGAGATGACGGAGGCCCGGTTTGCTTCCTATCTGGATACTGCCGGTATCCCGGATCCGGATCTTCTGATCCGCACCAGCGGAGAGCTGCGCCTTTCCAATTACCTGCTCTGGCAGCTGGCTTATTCGGAGCTTTATGTGACCGACTGTCTCTGGCCGGATTTCAACAAAGAAGAATTGCTGGAGGCCATCCGCCAGTATAATAAAAGAGACCGGCGGTTC
>CAJMRM010000060.1 GCA_905215775.1 uncultured bacterium | reverse complement strand
CCTGGCCGGCGTCCCCACCACACCCGTAGCCCCTCCAGGCGGCGAGCCTGTATGGCCGGGCAATCCATTTCCATGGCCGGAGCCTCCGGTCTTTCCCTTCCCGGCGCCCTTCCCTCCGTCCTCTGCCTATTCCAGCCAGGTCCGTTTCCTGAACGCCTCCACCAATGGCCAGGATCTGGACGTATTCATTGACGGAAGGAATGTTTTCTCCGGATCCACCTTCGCCACCGTGTCCTCCTACATCCAGGTGTCCGACGGCTTCCATACCGTCACCGTGCGCCGCACCAACGGCCCCGCCCTGTATCAGAGGACCTTATCCTTCATTTCGGGGGAGAAGGTGACCATGGTACTCTTAGACACGCCGGGCGGCATCACCCTCTCCCGGGTTTCCGACATGGGCTGCACCAATATGCCCGCAGGCTATGGCTGCCTCCGCGTGGCCAATATGTCTTACAGCGGCTCCAATTATGACGTCCGCACCTTCAACAACCAGATCGTCTTCGGCGGCGTAGGCTTTAAGGATGTGACCACCTTTAAGCAGACGGCAGCCGGAAACTATACATTCTTCGTCACCGCCTCCCAGGCGTCCCTGACAGGCTTTGCAGAGCTTCCGGTGATCCTCCTGGCGGCCATCACCGGCGGCTGCTCCGCCTGTACGGTAAACAACCCGATCCTGAGCTTCAACGTCCGCGTGCGGCCGGGCCGGGTCTATACCTCCTATATCATCGGGAATCCCTGGTCCAACCTGTACCGGGTATACACCCTGGAAAGCTGAGCCTTCTGCAAAAAACGGACGGATACGCACAACCCGTATCCGCCCGTTTTTCTATTACAGCTTCTTTCCCATCCTCTGTCTCACGATCTCATAGGCCAGCACTCCGGCGGCCACAGACGCGTTTAAGGAATCGATCTGCCCCTGCATGGGAATGGAGGCCATCATATCGCATTTTTCCCGAACCAGGCGGCTGACGCCGTCGCCTTCGTTGCCCACCACCAGGCCGATGGGGCCCGTCAGGTTCACCCGGTACATCACATCCCCGCCCATGTCGGCGCAGACAAACCACAGGCCGCGTTTTTTCAGCTCCTCGATGGTGGCCGCCAGGTTGGTCACCTTGGCCACCGGTGTATAATTCAGCGCTCCGGCTGATGTCCTTGCCACCGTGGCCGTAAGCCCGGACGCGCGGCGCTTGGGAATGATGACGCCGTGGGCCCCTGCCAGGTTGGCCGTCCGGATTATGGCTCCCAGGTTATGGGGATCCTCAATGCCGTCCAGAAGGATCAGAAACGGCGGTTCTCCCTTTTTCTCGGCAGCCTTCAGCATATCCTCCACCTCTGCGTACTCATAAGCCGCCCCATAGGCGATGACTCCCTGGTGATGGCCCGTTTCCGACATCTGGTCCAGACGCTCCCGGGGTACAAAGGTGATGATGGTGTCGTGCTTTTTCGCTTCCCGCACAATGCTCTTTACAGGCCCGTCCTGGCATCCGTCCAGGACAAACAGGCGGTCAATGGGCTTTCCTGCCCGGAACGCCTCCAGGACCGCGTTGCGGCCCTCTATGGTCAGTTCTTCGTATCTCATCTTCCATCTTCCTCTTTCAGTTCTCCGATTTTTTCAAGTCCCAGGCTCACCAGCTCCGTGAGCCGGTCAAACTGCTCCGCCAGGTAAAGATATCCCACCAGGGCCTCAAAGCCTGTGGCCATGCGGTACTCCTTCATAGTGGCGTTTTTGGCCATGGAGCCGGATTTGGCATTCCTCCCCCGGCGGCAGACCGTCTTTTCCTCCTCGGTCAGCTCCTCCCATACAGCCAGAAGGAGCTTCATCTGGGCCGACGCCTTCACAAGCCCTGCCGTATGCTTATGGAGCTTGTTTACCTGGACGTTGCCGTCGTTGACCACCTTGGTGCGGATCATGATCTCATAGACCGCGTCTCCGACGTATGCCAGCACCAGCGGCGAATACTGGGAAGCGTCCGCCTCTTTCAGCCGGAACGCTTCCTTGAACCGGGAAAAAGAGGTTACGCCCGTTTCCATTTTACTCCCTCTCTGGTATCCTCCAGGATGATCCCCATATCCAGGAGCTTTCCGCGGATCTGGTCAGCCAGGGCGAAATCCTTTGCTTTTCTGGCCGCCTGTCTCTGGGCGATCAGGTCCTCGATCTCTGAATCCAGGATCTCCTCCTTTTTCTCCGTGATGATCCCAAGAACGCCGCAGAGCCGTTCAATGGTCTCCTTCATCCAGCCCACATAGGCCCCTGTGCTTTCGGCAGAGGCGGTGGAGTTGCTGAGCTTCACCAGCTCGAAGACTGCGGATACGGCATCGGCCGTATTGAAATCATCCTCCATGGACGCCTCATATTTATCCACCAGCTCCAGAGCCTTCTTCTGATTTTCCAGCTCCTCAGCGCTCATGGCTCCGGCAGCCGCCTTTCCTTCCAGCTCCTTCAGCTTTTCAACGCCCGTAAGGATACGGTCCAGGCCGTTTTTCGACGCCTCCATCAGCTCCGCGCTGAAATTCAGGGGACTTCTGTAATGGGCGCTCAGCATAAAGAAGCGGAGTACCTGGAGATCGTATTTTTCAGCGATCTCCCGCACTGTGAAGAAATTGCCCAGGGATTTGGACATCTTCTTATTATCAATATTCAGGAAACCGTTGTGCATCCAGTATCTGGCAAAGGTCACGCCGTTGGCCGCCTCACTCTGGGCGATCTCATTTTCGTGGTGGGGGAAGATCAGATCCTCGCCGCCGGCGTGGATGTCGATCTCGTCTCCCAGATATCTTTTTGCCATAACCGAGCATTCGATATGCCAGCCGGGACGGCCCTGGCACCAGGGAGACTCCCAGAAGGGCTCTCCTTCCTTTTTGGGCTTCCAGAGCACGAAATCATTGGGATCCTCTTTTCCCTCTTCACCGGTGACCTTGATCTCACGGAAGCCGGACTGGAGATCGTCCAGGTTTTTATGGGACAGCTTTCCGTAATCCTTGAATTTTCTCACCCGGTAGTAAACCGTTCCGTCTGCCGCCGCATAGGCGTAGCCCTTTTCGATCAGCGTCTGGATCATATCCAGCATGCCGCCGATCTCCTCCGTCGCCAGGGGATTCTTTGTGGCGGGCATGATATTCATGGCCTCCATATCTTTTCTGCACTCGGCGATATACCGTTTGGAGACCGTATCTGCGTCCACGCCCTCCTCTATGGATTTTTTGATGATCTTATCGTCCACATCGGTGAAGTTGGATACAAAATTCACCTCATAGCCCTTATATTCAAAATATCTGCGGACCGTATCGAATACGATCATGGGACGGGCATTCCCGATATGGATCAGGTTATAGACCGTCGGGCCGCAGACGTACATCTTTACTTTTCCCGGCTCCACCGGAACAAACTCTTCTTTTCTTCTGGAAAGGGTATTATAGATTTTCATGATCTTCTCCTCTTTTTTATTCTTTCTGGCAGCCGGGACAGCCCGTACAGCCTCCCGCCTCCATCCGGTCCCCCGGATCGTAATCGGCCACCGTGGAAAGCAGACACACGGCCTGGGCCGCGATCCCCTCGCCGTTTCCCGTAAAGCCAAGCCCCTCCTCTGTGGTGGCCTTAACGCTCACCCGGTCTCTCTCCAGCCCCAGGGCGTCTGCGATATTTTCCATCATCCTGGGCCGGTACGGCAGAAGCTTCGGCTTCTGGGCGATCACCGTCGAATCGATATTTTCAATGAGGAACCCGTTTTCCGCCAGGAGCTCTCCCACCCGTTTTAAAAGGGAAAGGCTGGAAATTCCCTTATATTCCTCGTCAGAATCCGGGAAATGCTGTCCGATATCTCCCAGGGCAGCCGCCCCCAGCAGGGCATCCATAATGGCATGCAGCAGCACATCTGCATCCGAGTGGCCCAGAAGTCCTTTTTCATAAGGGATATCCACGCCTCCCAGGATCAGCTTTCTGCCTTCTGTCAGCCGATGTACATCGTATCCCTGACCGATCCTCATATTCATTCTCCTTTGCCATTGATATTTATTCTAAGCGCTGATCATCCGGATCTTCCTGGGAATGCACCGGATCTCCATATCCTGCTGGCACATGCAGCTTTCTCCGTCCACATGGACTGCCAGAGGCCGTTCCAGATGGACCGATACCTCGCTGCATTCAAAGCTCCGGACGCCGCGCTCCCGCTTTCTTACTCCCGCGATCACATCCAGGACAGGGCCGAACATCCTTCTCTTCAGAGAACTGTTGGCCACATAGACCGTCATTTTCCCGCTGTCCTCCGGTATCTCCTGTCCGTGCTTCCGTTTTTTCTTTTTCTCCTGCCCCATCCGGACGGTGATAAAGTAGATATAATTAAACTCCACCTTCTTCACCCCGTCCAGAAGGAGATGTCCCCGCACCGGCCGCGCAAGCGCCAGCTGCTTCAGCGCCAGGACCACCTTCAGCGCCCCGGCCATATGGAGCCGCCGCATCTGGCTGCGGACGGGACAGCACAGCAGATTATGGCATACAGCTGCATCCAGCCCCACGCCGCACCTTCCGGCAAACCGCCGGTTAAAGATCTCGTCCTCCCCGCAGGTCACAACGCCGTAATCCAGCAGCTCATAGTATTGCGGATGGAGTATGCGTCTGCACTGGGTCTTTATCTTGCAGGACGGCTGGCTCCGCCGGGACAGGGCATTCCGGAATCCCGCCGGAACGTATCCCAGAGTCACCATCCCCTTAAAGGATACCCCGTTGAGGACTTCATTGTACGTCCCCTCTCCGCCTACGATAATGATCGTCTTCGGTTCATTCTTATCGGCGGTCAGCGCCCTGGCGATCTCGGCCGCATCTCCCCGGTTCTCCGTAAAGAACACCCGGTATTCCCGGCCCTCACTTTCCAGCTGCCGTTCCAGCCGTTTCCATATGCGATACCCCTTACCAGTTCCTGCACTGGGATTTACGATAAACTGATACATGGAACCCTCCGTTTTATCCTGCCGGTATTACATAGATCCTATTATGTACAACATAATTAAATCTAGTATACCACAGAATACGGAAAAATGATAAGAAAATTTCTATAAAAAAGGGGACCCTGTATTCAGGATCCCATTTTAGTAGCGGAAGGGAGATTCGAACTCTCGACACTACGGGTATGAACCGTATGCTCTAGCCAACTGAGCTATTCCGCCACGCTTTGCTTAACGAACATTAGGATACCATGTTTGGAGCAAAATGTCAACAATAATTTTATTTTTCATGGATTTCGTGAATGCTCTGTGAAAAATCCTGGTAAATGCAGGGCCTCCGCCTACTGCCTTGGGCGGAATACGATCTCCCACCGGGACGGCCTGGCATAAAAAATCAGGGCAAAATCCTGGACCAGGCCGCCGATGACCGCATTGCACAAAAACTGCTTTGAAGCGATCCCGTTGCACAGGATATCCTCCGACGATGAAATATTGATATTCCTGACACAGATGACCTCCCCATCGTCGCCCCTAAATTTAACGGAAACCGGATACAGCTCCCGGCTGGCAGGAAACCACGCCATACAGGCCGCCTCTCTCCGGTCCCCCTTGACGGTCCCGTCATCCAGATTTGAATTTCCCAATGCCCGATACTCCATTCCAGCCATCCTCTCTTTCTCACACAGCTTCACACGCAGAGGGTACAGCCCGGCGGACCTTCCCCTGTTCTGTAAAAAGAACATGTGTTCTGAATTTATTATACGAACATTCGTTCTGTGTGTCAAGATGAAAAATCTGGAACATACGGCCATGGCCGGAAGCTGCGGAAAAAGCCTCCGGAGGCTGCGGCGATCTGCTTCCCTTACAGCGGCGCAGTCCTTCTTGCCTTCCCCCTGGCGCCGGTCTGCCTGCGGGGCCGCATTTCTTTTCTCTCACGGGACCGCAGCAGAAGCAGTCCCGTCCAGAGGACCATGGCGCCAACCCCGGCGGCGGCCAGCCGCAGGTCCGGAGCTGCGGTCGTTCCGGCATATCCGCTCAGATCGAAGCCCGCCAGGACCAGCGCAGCCGAAAACGGATACAGGCTGGAAAGGATGCCGCCTTTGAAGAACAGCATGCTGTATCCCAGGAAGAACGCCAGGATGGAGCCGCCCAGATATGCCCCGCGGATCTGTCCAAAAATCAGGATCAGGGGCATACAGACCAGGCTGGTGGTAAAGGCAGCCGCCACGATCTGCACACTGCCATGAAAAAATACCTCCGCAGTCAGTCCCGGCAAGCCGGCCGCCAGTCCAGTGAGCAGGGCAGCACCGGCGCTGTATATTCCCAGAAAAACGGCAAGCATACCGGTCAGAAGCAGCTTCACCCCCAAAAGCTCCGGCATGGAAACAGGGACTGCCAGGATGTTTTTCAGCGTATCGTGGGCAGATTCCCTGTCCACGAGCCAGGCACCTGTCATCACCAGTGAAATAGGCAGGAATATCTGGGTGTTGCCCCATACAACATTTGCAAAAAGCGTCTGGATATTATAATCCGGATTCCGGTATTCCGCCTCAATGATCATCTGGCTTCCATATTGCACCAGCGGGCAGAGCCCAAGGGCCACAAGCCCCACCAGAAGGATCTGGCATCGGCGCAGCTTTAATAATTCCGATCTTAACAGGTTCCACATGGTCCCACCTCCTTAAATCTCCTGACGCCGGAAGGCCATCGCGATCAGCGTCAGAAAGACAACGGATTCCACCAGGATCACGCTGAACACCTGGGCGCGGTCGAGAAAATACGGGCTGATCCGCTCCAGCAGCTCTGCCAGCTCCTCGCTGGTCCGGCTCTGGTCATAAAACTGGAAGGTCCAGCGGAAAGCCAGCGGCCCCGGAAGCATGGTGCCAGCGTTCAGCCCAAAGGGCTGCATCAGAAGCAGATATGCGCTGAGCTGGAACAGGCTGGACATCACTCCGTTTACAGCATCCACATCTGTGTTCACATCCGACAGCAAAAAAATGTACGCCAACGGCATGAAAACGGAAAGCACCAGGGAAATAAATACCAGGGGCCTGCGTTTCAGCTTCAGAAATTCACATTCCATCAGTCTAAGCAATCCCCTCGCCTCCCGTCACACGCCTGAAATAATCCTCCAGGCTTTCTTCGCATGTATGGGCCTCCGATACCTCCAGTCCGTTTTCTACAAAGGCAGCTACCGCTTTTCCGACTGGCAGATCCAGATTGTGAAGCTGCAGCCTGTGGTCATCCTGGATAGAGAAATTGGTTTCATGGAAGCTGCGCTCCAGGATCCTTGCGGCCTGGGCAGTGTCGGAAAGCGTAAAACGGACATGCCTGCCGCTTTTCTGCTCCAGTCTGGCAAGGCTCTCCTCTTCCAGCAGCGCGCCGTGGTCAATGATCCCAATATCGTCCGCCAGCAGGGAAATTTCCGAAAGGATATGGCTGAAGATCAGAATGGTCTTCCCGCCTGCGTCGCAAAGCTCCCGGATGAAGGAGCGCACCTCTGCAATGCCGATGGGATCAAGCCCATTGATGGGCTCATCCAGGATCAGGAGCTCCGGATCGTGCATAACAGCAAGGGCAATGGCAAGCCGCTGCTTCATGCCGAGAGAATACTGGGAAAAGAGCTTTTTATCTTTATAAGGCAGCCCCACCAGATCCAGGGCGTCTTTGATGGCATGACCGTTTGGCACGCCCCGCAGAATGGCAAAAATCCGCAGATTTTCCGCAGCGGTCAGATTGGGATAAAAGCCGGGAGACTCGATCAGGCTGCCGATGCGGGGCAGGATCTTCTTTTCATTCCCCTGCAGGGGATTTCCCCGGATCCGCACCTCGCCGGACGTGGGCTTTGTCAAGCCCAGCAGCATTTTCATGGTGGTCGTTTTTCCGGCTCCGTTTCTCCCCAGCAGACCATAGATCCTTCCGCGCTTCACATGGATATTCAAGTCGGCCACGCTCTTTTGCGAGCCATACTGCTTGGTCAGATTTCTTGTTTCAATAATGATATTGTCCATACGCAAACCTCCTCGTTCTGTAAGAGATTCTACCACGCCGGCCTTGCATGAACCTTGCCGCAGCCTTGCAAAAACCTTGCAGTTAAGATCCGGTCAGAATGCCAGAGGGGCCGCTCACTGATCTAGGGGAAAAAGCAGGGTAAATTCCGTCCCCTTTCCCGGCACGCTTTCCGCAGCTATGCTGCCCCCATCTTTTCCACAAGCTGATGGACAATGGAAAGGCCCAGGCCGCTGCCCTTCTGAGACCGGCCCTTATCGCACTTATACAGCCGTTCAAAAATATGCTTCAAATCCTCTTTCCCGATCCCTACGCCATTGTCCGCCACAAGAAGCTTCATGTGCGCTCCCTGTTCTGACAAAGCGATCTTAATTTCCCGTGGCTGTGGGCGACCGCGTTCTGGACAAGATTGTTTATGATCCTCATATATCCGTCCGCATCGAGCCTTACCCGGACCGGGCGCTCGGGAATGTCAATGTCATAGCTGATCTCTTTATCCTCAAAGACCGGAACCCAGTCGATCAGGATATTCCTTGTGAGCTCTGCGGCCTCAGTGGGGTGGATCTCCATAGTAAACTCGTTGGAATTTAACCTGAACCAGTCAAAGAGAACGTCAATATATTCTTTCAGATCGTGGGCCTTCCGGCGGGCCGTTTCGATATAGTCATCCCGGTCTCTGCCTGTAACAAGCCCCTTATGGGCGGCGTCAAGATACCCGATAAGCGTCGTAAGGGGCGTCCGGACATCATGGGAAAGGCTTGTCATAAGCCGGCGGTTTGTCTCTTCTGCCTGCCGCACCGCAGAAAGCCTGCGCTCATAGGACACAACGATCTCATTGATCTCATAGGCAATGGGGGCTGTCAGTTCATTTTCTGCGGACAGGATCCGGCGGCCGCCATTTCCATTTTTCACATCGGCCAGAGCGTCTGTGATCTCCGCGATCTGCTCTTTCACCCGCCGGATGCGGTACCAGGAGGACAGGACCGCCAGAGCCGCGGTCATAATGGACAGAAAAACAAGGACTCCCATACCCGCTATACCTCCTTACTAAAACGGTAGCCGGTCCCTTTGATGGTCTGGATATACTTTGGCCTTGAAGGAGCGGGCTCCAGTTTTTTGCGGAGCCGGCTGATGACCGCCATGATATTGCTGTCGTCATAGAAATATTCTTCTCCCCTGACATTTTCATAGATCTGCTGCTTGGTCAGGATCTTCCCCTGATTTTTCGCACAGTATAGCAGCAGGTCAAATTCCTTCGGCGGAAGCTCAAAGGTACCGTTTTCCAAAGTGACGGAACGGGCCTCCGGATCGATCTCCAGTCCGTCAAATATAAGCCTCTGTACCGCCCCATCCGGCTGATTAAAGCGGGTATAGCGGCGGATCAGAGAAACGATGCGGGCGATCAGCTCCTCCATATCAAAGGGCTTTGTCATATAATCGTCGGCTCCGGCCCGCAGTCCCCGCACTTTTGAAATACTGTCATTTCTCGATGTGAACATCAGGATCGGCAGACTGCTTTCCTTCCGGATCTCCTCCAGAGTTTCAAAGCCGTCCATACCCGGCATCATCACATCCAGTATCACAAGCTGGTACTCCTTTTCCTTTAATTTCAAAAGGCCTGCCTTTCCGGTATTACAGAAATCGGCCTCTATATTTTCAGATAATATGCTGCGTTTGATCAGAACGCACAGCTCCCTGTCATCATCGATGATCAAAATTCGGTTCATGACAAAATTCCTTTCCCTGTTTTGTCCGGCTGTCCGCCGGCTTTTCTCTGCCAGACGCCGCTTTTCTTTTTCCACAGCCATGGCCATCCGCCTCTGATCCGGCCCGCGTCTCTGGCCTTTCCATTATAATTCTCTCTGCCATACAATACAAGTATGCACCCGTCCCATCCCCGGCGCCAGACGCCCTGACCAACGGCCAAAGCTCGTGTCCCCATAAAAAAAGCGATACCCGGCCGTCAAACCAAGTATCGCTGACTTTTGCCCGGCCCCATCCGACAGGGGCCGGGCCATGGATTTTATGCTTCCTGATATAGCTCTAAGATCGCTCCGTCCTTCCAGACAAAGGCCAGCTTATCGCCCTTGTCATTGGCGTCCATGGGACCGCAGATGACTGAATCCGCATCATCGATGTATTTCTGAAGATCGTCCACCTTATACGCCACATGGGGATTGCGGTGAAGGACCTCCGGGAACGGCGTTCCCTCCTCAAATTTCAGATATTCGATCTTGTAATCGTAGTCGTCCACATTGCTGACCCAGAACCTGGCCCCCTCGTTGTAGACCATGCCGGGCTTTTTATTGGTGACCGGAATACCGATGTGCATATATGCAGCTGCCATGCTCATTCCTCCTGTTGCTTCCATAAATATTTCTGCGCCTTGAAACGCTTTCCTGTAAACGCTTCCCTGCCCCGGAGAGTCCCCCAGGCAATGGCCATTTTTTATCCGGCCACGCCGGCGCAGATGAAGATATTACTGGTTTTTCACTGTCTCATAGACCTCAAAGGCCTGCTTCGGGGTATAGCCCTCATGAACCACCTTGCCGATGGCCTGGGCCATGCCGGCCGGGCAGTCGGACTGGAAGATATTGCGCCCCATGTCTACGCCGTGGGCGCCTTCCTGGATCGCCCGGTAGGCCATTTCCAGAGCCTCCAGCTCCGGAAGCTTCTTTCCTCCGGCAATGACGATAGGCACCGGACAGGCGGCGGCCACACGCTCAAAGCCGTCGCAGTAATAGCTCTTTACAATGTTGGCGCCGTTTTCCGCCAGTACGCGGGTGGCCAGAAGGAAGAATTTTTCCGTCCGTTCCATCTGCTTTCCAACGGCGACCACTCCCAGAGTCGGGATCCCGTAGCGGGCTCCGGCATCGGCGGTGCGGGATAACAGCTCCAGGGAACGGCTCTCGCCGGGAGCGCCGATGAAGGTCTGTACAGCCATACAGTCGGCATTCATGCGGATGGCATTTTCAATGTCGCAGGCAATTCCTCCGCCGTTGGACATATCGTCATAGAGGACCGTGGAATCATAGGTCACCCGCACGCATTTTGCCACGGGAGCCGCCGGGGAGATACAGGAGCGGATCATTCCCCTGGTCCCCATCAGTACGTTCACATGGGGGACCAGCGGAGGGATCACCAGATCGATCCGTTCCAGGCCGGCGGTGGGACCCATGATATAGCCGTGGTCAAAGGCCAGCATAACCGTATTTCCGGACCTGGGATCGAACATCTTCCCCAGACGGTTTTTCATGCCCCAGTCACAGTGGGCGTTTCCCTTTACATAAAATCCCTCCTGCGCAGCGGGAATATCCAGATGATAATCGTGCGCAGCTTTATTTCCAATATTGTCTGCCATACGCTTACTCCTTGCTGTACGCCGGGGTATGACACGGCGTATTCCAGAGACGGATAAATTCGTCATCCCACTTTGCAATGTTCATCTGGAAGCCGCCTGCCTCCTGGACCGTTAAGATCTCGCCTACCATGCTGGCAACCACTTCCACGCCTTTTTCCTTTAGGAACTCAACCGTATCCTTAAAAAGGACCAGCATTTCCATCATGGTGGTGGCACCGCAGCCGTTGATCATCACAAACGCCTTATCTCCGGACTTTAATTCCAGGTTTCTGCTGAGCGCCTCCGCCACCGTGGCAACGGTTTCCCTGGAGGATTTCATGGGCACGCGGACGCCGCCGCCCTCGCCGTGCTGGCCTGCGCCGATCTCCATCAGATCCGTTTCACCCAGATCGCCGAAGGACATTCCGTTCTGGGGATGGGTGGCGTCGGTGGATTTCACAGTAATGGAGGCCATGCTCTTTGCATAGCGTTCTGCGATCTCCGCCACCTCGTCCAGGCTCTTCCCTTCTCTGGCGGCTGCCGCTGCGATATGATAAAGAGCAACTGCGCCAGCCAGTCCCCGCTTATTGTCCTCGCCGTTGGGATCAAACTGGATCTCTTCTCCGGTAACCACCTGACGGACGTTAAGGCCCGCCTTCTGGGCCAGCTTCATGGCCTGCTTTCCAGCCAGCTGGTCTCCCGCATAATTGAGGGTCAGCAGCAGCACGCCGTGGCCCTTGTCCGCCAGCTTCATAGCATCAAATACCAGCTTCGGGTTGGGGGCCGCAAAGATATCGCCTACCGCCTGCACATCCAGCATTCCTTTTCCGACAAAACCGGCCTGTGCCGGCTCATGGCCGGAGCCGCCGTATGTAACGATGGTCACGCGGTCTGCGTCCTTTAAGTCTTTACTTATCACCAGATGGCCGTCCACATCCACGATGTCCGGATAAGCAAGTCCCAGGCCCACTAACTCCTCGTCGGTGATGGTCTCGGGGGCATTGATAAATTTTTTCATTTTCATAATAGGTTCCTCCTGTTTTAAATGGGTTCCGCTGCATTTAAGCCTCTGCCAGGCCCCGGAAGAAATATGCCATGGACATGGCGCCCGCGTCGGGCGTGCCGATGGTCTGGGTTCCGTAGCTTTTCGCCCGTCCGAATTTGGAAACAAACTGCCGGCTTGCTTCAGCTCCGTCCGCAGCCGCTTTGGCCGCAATGGCAAACAGCTCGTCTTCATCGCTTCCTTCATAAGCAGCGATGGCCTCGCTGGCGGGGATCAGCGCATCCATCATGGTCTTATCCCCGACCTTTGCCCCGGATACACTGTCCAGCTCCTCAAAAGCGCGCTTGAAGATCGCTTTGATTCCAGGAACATCGATCTCATCTCCCTCCGGCGCATCCTCCTGCATTCCGTCCAGCCATGCGTTCCAGAGGGGAACGGCGCTGCCTCCATTTAACACCATCACGGCCATGGCCGCATCGTCCAGCATTTCCTGAATGCCTCCATCGGATCCCTTCACGGCGGAATCAATGGCTCCGGCGATCTTTTTCATGGTGAGTCCATGATCGGCGTCGCCGAAATGGGAATCGATCTCGGTCAGCTCCTGTTCCGCCGATACCACCGAAGCACAGGCACAGGCCAGACGGTGGGCAAACTCTTCTTTTTTCACAAACGTTACCTCCTTCCCCGTACTCAGGCATATAATTGTTACTTATGTTAACAATCATAGCATGGAGGCCTTTTCAAATCAATATCAAAGCCGATCCCAACTGTATTTTCTATGTATCCCATATAAAAATGCAAAAATAATTGTGCATATTACACAAAAAGCAAAAACCCCTTGAGGATACAACATATACTCGAGTGGTTACATATGTAACTATTTTTCCAGGATCGTGTAGATAAGAGAGGACCGGGCCACGATGTGGGTCAGAATGCCGGACTTTAAGGCTCCTTTTACCGCCTTGGCGCTGGTGTTGGCAGAACAGACGCCGATGATGTTGGGACACTGTTTTAAGACTTCCAGAGGTACCTGAATGGCAAAATCCTGATCCGACTGGATCACGGTTCCATCTTCATTAAAATAATAGACCAGCATCCGGCCGCAGGCGTGATGCTCTTGGAGAAGTCCGCCATAGCGTACCAGGGAGGCAAAATCCGGGCTGGAGGGATAGTCGCCGATGTTCACCAGGGCGGTGTCGATCCGCCCCCATTCCTCATGGATCTGCCGGTAGATCTCCGTAGAGCAGAGAAGCTGTTTCTCCTCCAGGCTTTCCGGCAGGGCAGGCAGGTAGAGAAAATGCGGGGAGGCGCCCAGCTGCTGGGCCATCAGGCGGACATTTTCGTTGGACTGGTAGTTACGGGCAGGAATGCTGGCGTTTCCCACCAGCGGACAGATATCGGTGACAGAGCTGTCATGCCGGGGAGTTTTTTCCAGCCATGTGACCAGCTGGCCGATCAGATGGCCCCAGCCCACACCCAGACGGCGGCTCTGAAGCCGGTCCAGAAGCTCCACCGCTCCCTGGGAAAGGAGCTGGTTGGTGGAGGCGTCGCCGTTTCCGTCCTCCACAAGGATCCCGTCTTTTACGGAACTTCCGGCGCACAGCCGGTCCAGAAGGCCAGCCGCCCTATCCTCCGGCTCGTGAATGGTGATCTCCACCACGCCCAGCTGCCTCGCCTCAGCAAGAAGGCGGCTGACCATGGGCCGGGAAACGCCCAGCTCCGCAGCAATATCGCTCTGCTTCTGATCATCCAAATAATACCGGCGGGCCACATAGGCCAGCCGCCTTCGCTTTTCATGATCTGACTTCAACTCAAGTCCTCCTTTTCAGGTCTGTACCGAAAAAAGCCGGCGCCGGAGGTCTTCTCCAGCACCAGCTTTTTCAGCAGTTCGGGCTGCCGGCTTACGCCGGTTTCCTGTTCCGTCTGTTTAGTTTGCCTCATCTTTCGAGCAGTCTGCTTCGTAGCGATCCAGGATCTTTTTCAGCGCGTCCACATCCAGCCCCTTCTCCTCCATGGTCTGACGGATAGACTCCATCTCCGCATCATGGATCTGATCCAGCACTTCCTTCTCTTTTTCCTTTAAAGCCGCGATCTTTTCTTCGTGGTCGGAAATGTTTTTCCTGATCTTTTCTAATTCCTGGCGCAGCTTATCTGCTGTGGATTTTTTTACACCTCTTGGCATATTCTGTCTCCTCCTGGATGAATTTTTATTAATTCGATTATAGAGAATTTTTGGTGCGCGGTCAATACAAATATGGATAATATTTTATACTTTTAAAAATTCTCCAGACGGCAGTTCTCCATAGACTACAACTTAGCAACCCCATATTTTTCAGTTTTTATTTCATAAGGTTTGTTCTTTTTGTAGGTATAATATCAATATTTTTAAAATATTAATATTATTTTTAAATATATGTTGTTTTTTTGCTTTTTGTAACAATATCGAATCCATTAAATCGTCTGCATTCTTAAATCAAGGAGGGAATTCACGAAAAAACTCATCTCTATTCTTCTTTCTATGAAAAAGTATGACAGACAACCGTAAACGCCGTGGTGCTGAAGTGCTTCGTTTTTCCAGCCTGTTCAGTGCAGCAGAAATCCTGGCAGCTCTTTATCTGAAGCGGCAGATCCCGGCCGGATCTGCGGGGCTGTCCATGGCTGCAGACCTGCTGCTGTACGCATGGATCGCCTATAACGGATGTAGCTGGACCATTGGATATAAGAAAATATTCATACATGGCATCTGGTTTTTCCAGGAAGCCGATGTGCTCCTTACCAAAACTGCCAAAAAATCCTTCTTCTGCCTGTGCATCCCGCAGGCCGCCGTCAGTACGATCCTTTTTTTCTGGTTCCTGTTTTCTTTATATCCCTTTCTGGCGGTATTGCCGGCGGGAAAAATGCTCTTAATGCTGTCTGCGTACAGCAAGCTGTTCCACAAAACAGGTTAGGGGAACCCTCCGCAAAACAACTGCAAAACCGCATTAAAAAGGCGCTTACCAGATGGTAAGCGCTTTTCATAGCGGAAGGGAGATTCGAACTCTCGACACTACGGGTATGAACCGTATGCTCTA
>CAJMRM010000059.1 GCA_905215775.1 uncultured bacterium | reverse complement strand
GGCTTAAATAAAGGATTTCTGTGATGGGATGTTAAAAAGAGGTGTCAAACTCCCGGATCCGGTCCTAGAGTAGCACAGGAAGGCGGGGAGCGCAAGAGGACTTTTTGGATGGAAGTGGATGAAAGCAGTTGAGTAAAATGTTCTGAAAAAATGGATTATATGTCGAGAAAAATTTGTCGAAAATAGACCAACCAGAATATTTGACATTTCTTTTTGGACGTGATATACTAATTATCGTAAAAAAATAATAAAAAAGAACCGTCTTAAATGCTAAGAAGGGCTTTTGGTATTTCACCATCAGGTGCTGTATGAAAAGCCCTTCTTTTTATTTGCGTGCGGAATATGCCGCAGGGAAGGACGGGAAAATCCGGGGCCCTGGAAGGGTAGGTAAGGCAGAAATCTGCGGATGAGCCGCAGGTGCAGCAAAATCAATATCAAACAGGAGGAAGGAAACATGAACACTATCAACGTAACAAAAAGGGATCTTACAGTGAAGGCAAAGAAGCTCAGAAGAAATGGATACGTTCCGGGAAGCGTTTTTGGCGGTATGTTAAAGGAGCCGGTGGCTCTCCAGATCGAAGAGTCTGTGGCGAGACAGCTGGTCCGGGAACTTCGTGAGGGCAGCCGTTTGAAGCTGAATCTGGATGGAACTATGATCCCTGTACAGATAAAGGAAAAATCTTTGGACAACTTGAAACATGAGATCCTGGAAATCAGCTTCCAGGCTTTGGCGGCAGACCAGGCGGTCAACAGCGTGATCGATATTGTGCTGGTAAACGCAGATAAGGTAACGGCAGTTCTGGAGAAGCTGAATATGAAGATTCCGTATTCCGCTCTTCCGGCAGATATGATCGATACCTTAGAGATCGATGTGGACGGCATGCCGGTAGGAACCATTGTGACCGTAGGAGATATCCCAGAGCTGAATAACGAGAAACTGGCGCTCCAGGTCAGCAGCGATGAGATCGTATTCCGGATTACCGACGGAAAACGTGGAGGAGGAGCCGCTGCTGAGGCAGAGGAGGCTCCGGCGGCAGAATAATCGCATGGGAGACAGAATAGAAACTGAAGAAGGATAAAGAGGCAGCCGCCCCACAGACTGGAAATCTGGTCTGTGGGGCGGCTTTTTGGTTTGTGTATGAATATAGACTGCTTTTTGCCAGGACCAAAATACTTGAGATTTTGCCTGAAGGGGACAGGATGGCGGTCTAAAATGTAACCGGTGGCCAGGAGACGGAAAAGATAGTTATGTTCCATAAAATATGGCTGCCAGATTTGTATATAATGCTTAAAAAAAATAAATCCATACAAATATAAATATTCATCTTGACACATAACCATATATAATGATATAGTATGTTGCAGTGAAAAACATATGAAGAGGAGGAGTTCGCGTGTTTCGGTACATATTAAAGCGATTGCTGTATGCGATCCCGGTTTTTCTGGGAATTACATTTGTGATCTACACACTGATCAACCTGGCGCCGGGCGGTCCGCTTTCGGTTCTTGCGGCTTCGGGTGAAATGTCCCTGAGTGATCTGGAGGCCTTAAAGATTTCCATGGGACTGGATAAACCCATTGTTATCCGGTACTTCATATGGCTGGGAGATCTGCTTCACGGAGATTTTGGTATCTCCTACCGGACATCTCAGGAAGTCAGTCTGATGATCTCTCAGAGGATCATGCCGTCCCTGATGCTCACAGGTACAGGTATTCTTGCGGCTATGCTGGTGGGAGTTCCCCTGGGTATCATCTCTGCGTATAAGCCGAATTCCGTTTGGGACCACATCAGTACCTTTATTTCGTTCATTGGCGCGTCGGTCCCCAACTTTTTCTTAAGCCTTTTACTGATCTATGTTTTAGCTGTGAAACTGAAATGGTTCCCCACCAGTGGAATGCAGTCCTCCGGTATGAGCGGGAATCTGCTGGACCTTCTGCATCATCTGGCACTGCCGGCGTTTGTCTGCGGGATCCAGCCCATCGGAAACTATATCAAGCAGACCAGATCCAGTGTACTGGAGGTTTTAAATGAGGAATACATTAAAACGGCCCGTTCCAAGGGACTTACCAATGTGGTCATCGTTTTAAAGCATGCATTCCGGAATGCGCTGATCCCCATTGTGACTACCATCAGCCTTTCGATCCCGTTCCTGATCGGAGGAGCGGTGGTGACTGAACAGATCTTTGCATGGCCGGGTATTGGAAGCCTGATGATCACGGCTATTACCAGCCGCGATTACCCGGTGATCATGGGTGTGGCAGTTCTGATCTGCGGCGTGGTGCTGGTGGCGAATCTGATCCTGGACCTGATCTATGCGGCCCTGGATCCGCGGATCAAGTTTAAATAGAAGGGGGTGGGAATGTGAAAAAGACCATAAAAGAAATATGGAACAGCCAGGCTATGAAAAAGTTTATCCATAACAAGAAAGCGATGCTGGGCCTGGCAATCGTAACGATCTTAGTTTTAGCAGTGGTGTTTATCCCCCTTTTCACCGATCTGGATCCATATACCACCGACCGGGCGGCCGGGTTCAATAAGCCGCCGTCTGATGCCCATATCCTGGGAACGGACGATGTGGGCCGGGACTTGTTTGCAAGGCTTTTATATGGAGGACGCATTTCCCTGTTTGTAGGGATTACCTCCACGATCATCTCCGTACTGATCGGCATTCCCCTGGGACTGATCGCCGGATATTTCCGCGGAACAGCAGAATCCATCATTATGCGTACAGCGGATGCATTCATGTCTTTCCCATCCATGGTACTGATCCTGGTGCTGGTGGCAGTGTTCGGGCCGTCGATCCTTACGGTAACAGTCGTCATAGGCGTCCTGGGCTGGACGGCCATCGCAAAGCTGATCTATGGAAATGTGCTCTCGATCCGGGAGCGGGAATATATACAGGCAGCCAGGGCTGTGGGAGTCAGCACAAAGAAGATCTTATTCTCTGAAGTTCTTCCCAACGCTATTCCGCCGGTATGGGCGAACATTTCCTTCCGGGTGGCAGGAGCGATCCTGACGGAATCGTCCCTAAGCTTCCTGGGCATGGGCGTTCAGACACCGCAGGCTTCCTGGGGAAACATTATCTTTGCCGCCCAGAACCTTCTGGTATTAACCGCCAGACCATGGGTATGGCTTCCGCCGGGAATCTGTATCATTTTGGTGGTCATCGGATTTAACTTCATCGGAGAAGGCGTGCGGGACGCGCTGGATCCTAAAACAAAGGAATAAACGGAATGAAAAAATGATTCAATAAAAGTATAAGGAGGAAACAAGATCATGAAGAAAACCACACGAAAACTTTTAAGTCTGGCCATGGCATCAGCTATGGCGGCCAGTCTTCTGACTGGATGCGGCGGAGGCGGCGCGAACGAGACGACGGCGGCGGCTGGGACTGAAAAGACGGAAGCTGGAAAGACAGAAACAGAGGCCGGCTCCACAGAGGCAGCGGCAGAGGGAACGGCAGACGCCGACTATTCCCAGGATGTGATCACCTATGGTATGACACAGGCATGGGATACCATCAATCCTTACGGATCCTCTTCCGGCTCCATTTACCAGAACCTGGTCTGCGACAAGCTCTATGACCGTCTGGCTTTTATTGAAGAGGCCGGAACTGATGTAACGCCAAGGGGAGCAAAGTCCTGGGAATCTGCAGACGACGGAAAAGCTGCTATTTTCCATCTGGATGAGAATGCCAAATGGCATGACGGAGAACCGGTCACAGCCAGTGACTGGGTGTTTACCGCACAGCTGATCACCAACCCGAAATTTGAGTATGGTTTAAGAAGTGAGTTCAATACATGGGCCGGAACGGACGACACAGGAACAGAAGAAAGTGAAAAATCTGTCCAGGTAGAAGCTGTGGATGACTACACCTTAAAGATCAACTTTAAGAGCGTGATCCCGGTGGAGGACTGGCTGATCCTTCACAACAAATATTTCTATGTACTTCCGGAACATCTCTTAAAGGATATGGCTCCGGAGGAGATCAAGACCAGTGATTTCTGGAAGGCTCCGGTAGGCTCTGGTCCCTGTACCTTTATCTCCGAGCTTTCCGGAAGTGAGCTGCAGCTGGGTTCCTTTGCAGATTACCATATGGGCGCACCGAAGTTCGGCAAGCTGGTTTTAAAAGTGATCGCTGCTACCAATACGATCACCTCCATTGCGGCAGGCGAGATGGACGGCTTCTTCCAGGCTCCTACTGTGGACGATGCCCTGGCAGCCAAAGATATGGGGCTTAATGTGGAGCAGTCTGCAGAGCCGACGACAGTTGCCGTATTCCTGATCAATAACCAGAACGTACCGGATAAGAAGGTACGTCAGGCCATGAGCTATGCCATTGATAAGCAGATGTTGATCGACCAGTCTCTCCAGGGACAGGGCGTTCCGGCAACCACCTGCATCATCCCGGGTTCCCAGTATGAGTTTGGAACCAAATGGGAGAGAAACGTAGATAAGGCCAAAGAGCTTCTGGCAGAGGCCGGATGGGATTCTGGCAAGACTCTGAAAATGGTCGTTACCTCTGCCCGTGAGAGCATGGCGGCCGTAATCCAGCAGAATCTGGCAGAGGCCGGCATCAACATTGAAGTACAGACTGTGGAGCTTGCTACCATGTTCTCCGGTCTTCAGGATGGAACCTATGATCTTGGTATCTGCGGCTCCACAGCCATGGATTACCCGCTGTGGATGTCTGGTTACTATGATAACAAAAACGCCACATACTGCCAGATCACAGATACAAAATATGCAGAGATCCAGGATGCCATTGCAGCAGAGCTGGATGAAGCAAAGAGAAAAGAACTGATCAACGACTACCAGGAGCTTCTGTATGATGAAATGCCGCTGGTGATGCTGTACAACGGTTACAGCTTCAGCGTAAAGTCCGACCGTTTCCAGGGTTACAATGGATTTGAGGGCGATGTAAACAACCAGAAGGTATGGGAGTGGTCCGTAGCAAAATAAGGATTTGGAACTATAACGCGGGAGCCGGGGCTTCTCCGGCCCCGCGGGAATATAAGCAGGAGGGATACAAATGGAGGAACGATTGCTGGAAGTCAAAAACTTAAAGGTTTCTTTCAACGTCGGAAAGAAGAAGCTGACAGCAGTGGAAAACGTGGAATTTTCCCTGGATAAGGGAAAGGTCATAGGCATCGTGGGAGAATCCGGATGTGGAAAGAGCGTGACAGCTACGTCGATCCTGCGGCTGGTCCCCCCTGCTGTAAGTATCATTGACGAGAACAGCCAGATCCTCTTTGACGGAGAGGATCTGGTGAAGGCTCCGGAAGCCAGAATGAGAGAGATCCGGGGAAATGAGATCTCCATGATCTTCCAGGAGCCCATGTCTTCCCTGAATCCGGTATACCGGATCGGAGATCAGATGCTGGAGATGATCCGCACCCACAACAGGCAGATCTCAAAAAAGGATGCGCTGGACCAGTGCGTGGAGATGCTGAAACGGGTAGGGATCCCGTCTCCGGAACAGAGGATCAAAGAATTTCCCCACCAGCTTTCGGGAGGAATGCGGCAGCGGGTCATGATCGCCATGGCGCTGCTCTGCAACCCCAAGCTGCTGATCGCGGATGAGCCGACCACGGCCCTGGATGTAACGATCCAGGCCCAGATCCTGCGGATCATCAAGACTTTGACAAAAGAATCCAATACCTCTGTGATCCTTATCACCCATGATATGGGCGTAGTGGCAGAGGTGGCAGACCATGTTATGGTCATGTATGCAGGCAAATCAGTGGAATACGGTACGGCAGAGGACATTTTTGACCATCCGAAGCATCCGTATACCATCGGCCTCCTGAATTCCATTCCAAAGCTTGGAAGCGGACAGGAGGAACATTTATACACCATCGAGGGAACGGTTCCCGGCCTCGATGAGATGCCCGAGGGGTGCCGGTTCTGTACCAGGTGCCAGCACGCCACGGAACAGTGCAGAAAGAAGGATCCGGGAATGCGGGAAGTGGACGGTCATATGGTACGCTGCTTCCTGTACGGGAAGGAAGGTGAGAATTAATGGCTGCTCCGCTGCTCGAAATACGAAATGTGAAGAAATATTATCCAGTAAAAAAAGTGAGAAACGGAGAGGATATTTCTGTAAAGGCTGTGGATCAGATCGATCTTACCGTAAATCAGGGTGAGATCGTAGGTCTGGTGGGAGAGTCTGGATGCGGAAAGTCTACCCTTGGGAAGACGATCCTGAAGCTTCATGATATCACCGGAGGTCAGATTTTATTCCATGGAGAGGACATTACCAATTATACAGAGAAGCAGATGCGTCCCCTGCGGGAAAAGATCCAGATCATCTTCCAGGATCCCTATGCCTCTTTGAATCCGAAAAAGAAGGTCGTTCAGTCGGTGATGACGCCGCTGGATGTATCTGGAAAATATACAAAAGAAGAAAAACTGAAAAAAGTGATCGATATTCTGAATGAGGTGGGGCTCAGTGAGAAATTCCTGGAAAAATATCCCCACGAAATGTCCGGAGGTCAGAGACAGCGCGTGGTGATCGCCAGGGCCCTGATCAATGATCCGGAACTTGTGATCTGCGACGAACCGGTTTCTGCTCTGGATGTTTCCGTCCGTTCCCAGGTGCTGAACCTGCTGAAGGACTTACAGAAAGAGCGGAACCTTACCTATATTTTTATTTCACACGATCTGAGTGTGGTAGAATATCTGTGCGACCGGGTAGCTGTCATGTATCTGGGACGGATCATGGAGCTTGCAGATAAAAAGCAGCTCTATGGCAATCCACTCCACCCCTATACACGAGCTCTCCTATCTGCGATCCCGGTCCCGGATATCCATGCGAAAAAGGATGAGATCATCCTCCAGGGCGAGGTTCCCAGTCCCTTGAACCCGCCTAAAGGCTGCCTGTTCTCTACCCGGTGCGCCTATGCAACGGAGCGGTGCCATAAAGAGGCTCCGAAGCTTGTGGAGCTCACAGACGAGAACGGGGCAAAGCGCAGCGTTTCCTGTTTCCTGTACCATTGATGGAAACAGAGGCATGTAGTATAATGGAAGAAAATGGAAAAGAAAGGGGAAAAACCCATGGGTAAGATCATTCTTGTAACCGGCATGCTGGGGAACAACAGCCGCGGGGTGCCGTCATTTATTTTAAATACAGCTTACATGAATGCCATTGTGGCTGCCGGAGGCGTTCCGGTGATGATGGGAAGCACAAAGCTGGCTGCTGAGTACGCAGAAATGGCCGACGGTCTTCTCATTACCGGAGGAGAAAGCGTCCATCCGTCCAGGTTCGGCGATACCTTCAATAACCTGGCCGACGGGGATGCCAATGTGGCCCACAATCTGAAGGCCGGATGTAATGTGATCCGGGATGAGATGGAATTTGCCGCCTTCGAGGAGTTTTTTAAGAGGAAGAAGCCCATCATGGGGATCTGCCGCGGCCACCAGCTGGTCAACGCGGCTCTGGGCGGCCACAATATGCTGAATTTCCCGAGAAAGCATGCAGTGGAGCATTCCGAGGGGATCCAGCATGAGATCGCCGCAGAAGAGGGCTCGATCTTAAACCGCCTTTATGGCCCGAAGCTCCTGGTCAACAGCTTCCACCGGGACTGCGCGGACGCGGTGGGACCGGATGTAAAGGTGACCGCCAGATCCCTGGACGGGATCATTGAAGCCATCGAGCACAAGACTCTTCCCGTTTTCAGCGTCCAGTTCCATCCGGAGCGGATGCGGGGAGATGCGCCGAATCCGGCTTTTGGGCCGGACGGCACAGAATTGTTTAAATACTTTGTAGACCTTTGTTCATAAGAAGAGCATTGACACATTTTCAGGAGGAAGAAAAATGACAAAGACAGTAAAAGAAATCGTAGCCGAGATCAAGGAGACCCTGGATAAAAAGGGCGGTCTTAAGCATGTATATTTTGTAGCCTGTGGCGGCTCCAAGGCAGCCATTTTCCCGGGACTTTACCTGCTGCAGAGCGAGGCAAAGACCTTCAGCGCCACCACCTACACCAGCAATGAGTTCGTTCATGCGACTCCAAAGGAGCTGGACGACCGCTGCGTGGCTGTGATCTGTTCCTTAAAGGCAACGGCAGAAACCGTAGAGGCTGTGAAAAAGGCCAACTCCATCGGAGCCATCACCATTGCCATGACAGGAAATATGGATACGGGAATGGCAAAGGTGGGCCAGTATGTGGTCACCTACTCCAACGGAGACGATCAGGTTTACAGCGATTCCAACCAGGCCAACTCCTTACGGATCGGCTTTGAGCTGCTCCACCAGTTTGAGGGCTGGGACAAATACGATAAGGCCATGGAGGCATACAAATACATCGACGAGATCGTAGCAGAAGGAAAGGAGAACTGCCTGGCAGCCGCAAAGGAATGGGCAGATAAGGAAAAAGACGAGCCTGTATTCTATGTACTGGCCTCCGGTCCCAACTATGGCGTAGCCTACTCCATGTGCTGCTGTCACTTTATGGAGATGCAGTGGAAGCATGCAGTCTGCCTCCACACAGGCGAGTATTTCCACGGTCCCTTTGAGACCACAGATAAGAAGCTTCCGATGATCCTCATTATGAGTGAAGGCCGCACCCGTGCCCTGGATGAGAGATGCCTGAAATTCTTAAATACATATGCGGAGAATTTCATTGTCATCGACTTTAAGGAATTAAACAAGGGCCGTATCGACGCCGACGTGGCAGAGTTCTTTAACCCGGTGGTACTGATCCCCATCGAGCGGTATTATGTGGCACAGATGGCTGAGGTAAGAGGCCATTCCATGGATCACAGAAGATATATGTGGAAGGTTGAGTATTAATGAAAACGAGAGTCATCGGCATTGGGGATAATGTGTGCGATAAATATTATCCCGCAAAGATCATGTATCCCGGCGGCCAGGCCATGAACTTTTCGGTCTATGCAAAGATGCTGGGAGCAGATGCGGCTTATATGGGCGTATTTGGCCGGGACGAGGTGGCGGACCATGTGATCCGGACCCTGGATGAGCTGGGGGTGGACCATTCCCGGTGCCGTCAGTATGACGGGGAAAACGGCTATGCCAAGGTGCGTCTGGTGGATGGTGACAGGGAATTTATCATGAGCAACAAGGGCGGCATCGTCAATGAGCATCCTTTGGAGCTGACGAAGGAGGACCTGGACTATATCCGGACCTTTAAGCTGGTCCATACCAGCTGCAACGGCCATCTGGACGGGGAGCTCCATAAGCTCCGGGAGGCGGGAGTTCCCATTTCCTACGATATGTCCGGCCGGTGGAACCAGGAGTATTATATTGACACCATCGGTCCCCAGGTGGATATCGCCTTTGCCTCCTGCGGCGACACGCCGGAGGAAGAGATCAAAAAACTCTGCGAGGCTCTGAAGACCAGGGGCTGCCGTATGACAGTCGCTACCAGGGGCGGAAAGGGCTCCATGATCTATGATGGAGAACAGTATTACACCCAGAAGCCGAAGCTGGTGGATGCGGTGGATACCCTGGGAGCCGGAGATTCCTTTGCCACAGCCTTTCTGCTGGCTATGCTGGAGAAGAAGGATATCCATGCGTCCATGGAAGCAGGGGCAGAATTTGCGGCGAAGACGTGTCTGGTGAACGGTGCGTTCGGCCACGGCATCGCCTTCCAGGAAGAATAACCGAAAAATCTCATATATGTCTGAACCCGCGGCAGGCCGGAGCTCCGGTATTCCTCCTCTTTGCCGCGGGTATTCTTTTTTATTTGACTTGCCATTTTGACTGCTTCATATTAGAATAGGGAGGGTATCACGCGGGAATACATAGAAAATATGGAACAGGGGGATAAACGTTATGCTGAAACAGGATGCGATCACACCTTTGTATGTGCAGCTCATGGACGAGCTGGAGGCCAGCATCAGAAATGGCGTCTATAAGCCTGGAGACAAGATCATGACAGAGGCAGAGATGGCCAGGGAGTACGGGGTCAGTCTGATCACGGTGCGAAAAGCCGTGGGTTCTCTGATGGAAAAGGGGCTGGTGGTGCGCAAGCAGGGAAAGGGAACGTTTGTCACAAAACCGAAATATTCAAGAAACATGAAAAAGCTCCAGAGCTTTACGGAAATGTGTGAGCAGATGGGCGTGAAGCCGGGGGCCCGGGTCCTGGAGAACCGGCTGATCGCGGCGGATAAAAAGGTGGCCGACAGACTGGGGATCGAGCCGGGCAGCAATGTGGTCTATATCTCCAGACTCCGTCTGGCAGACGGAGAGCCGGTCCAGGTGGAAAAAAGCTATTTTCCGCTGAAATATGCCTTCCTTCTGGAGGAGGATCTGAATAATGGGTCCATGTTCGAGTGCCTGAAGGAAAAGGCCGGAGCAAAGGTGGCCAGCTCAGAAAAGATGATCGAGCTGTGCCGGGCCACGGCGGAAGAGGCGGCTCTGATGGATGTGAAAAAGGGAGATTACCTTCTGTTTGTAAAGAGCACGGCTTATGACGAGAATGGAGAGCCCATGTATGCCGGGATCCAGCTGATCAACGGAGACAGGTTTTCCCTGTATGTATACGAGTCGGGAGAGTAGGGAGCGGAGATGAACGCACTGATCGTCGGCGCCAGAGGCGTGGGAAAGAGTACCTTGATCCGGCGGGTCCTGGAGTCCCTGGGCCGTCCGGTATCGGGATTTGAGACGGAAAAAGAAGGAGATCAGGTCCATATTTATGATGTGGGGGCGGAGCATGTGCCCACAGAGGAGAATCTGGTGGGGCTGTGCGGAGAGACCCGCGGGATTCCGGTGGCGGAGGGATTTGACCGCTATGCGCCGCGGATCCTGGCTCCTGTAAAGGCTGGCAGCGTTATGATCATGGACGAGCTGGGATACCTGGAGTCCTCCTCAGAGCTTTTTTGCAGGGCTGTCCTGGAACGGCTTGGGGGAAGGGATCCGGTGATTGCGGCGGTGAAGGACAGGGATACGGACTTTTTAAGGAATGTCCGTGCTCATCCCGGCTGCCGGTGCTTTTTTTATTACGGAGGAAAACCGGGATGCATTGTATGGGGAGGTCCTGGAGTTTGTAAAGCATCAGTTCCGGATCCGCGGCTGAATGGATACAGTTTTAATGGAAAACGACGAAAAAACCTTGACAAAAAGGTGTGGATTGGTATATAATGACGGTGTTCGTAAGAAGGTTGTGTTGCACGAGTGGCTCAGTGGTGGAGTATCGCCTTGCCAAGGCGAGGGTCGCGGGTTCGAATCCCGTCTCGTGCTTTTTTTATTGGCTGGAATTGCTTGATTTTTCAAGGGTTCCGGCGTTTGCTTGGTTATGTATCTCCGGGTAGACTAGGGTAGAGTTTTTACAAATCTGTATGATTAGAAATTTGTAACAGATGCGGTTTTCTGGCATCTGGGGTTCGAGTCCCGTCTCGCGCTCTTTTTATTTATAGCGGAAGCCTTGATTTTACAGGGACTTCCGCTGTTTTGGTTTTATCTGTATGGGGTAGAGCGGGGTAGAGTTACCCGGCGAGTGCCTTTTCCATATCTGATTCATTTTCAATCTGTTCATTCCGGTTAAAACAGTAGTTGTGGAGCGTTGTCCGTTCATCCTCATGTCCGACTTGCTTTCTCACTTCGTTGATATTGATTCCGGCATCGAGCAAGGTTGAGATGTAGGATTTTCGTACCTTGTGAGTGCTTTTCCGGTCGATGTTGATGTGGTCACAGTATTTTCGGATTCTGGTATCAACGGCTCTCGGTGTGATTCGTTTTCCGCCATGGATGAATAGAAAATCATGGTCACTGAATCCGTGTTCTGCATTGGCTGTCTGGATTATCCTGAGAATCCGGCGGGCTTCTTCGGTCAGATATACATAACGGTCTCCGGCGTGGGTTTTTGTATATTCAACGGTCATCCATTGAGCCGGATACCAAGTCCCGTCCGGGCGTTGCTGTTCCAGCCGTTGTGCCATCCGGCGGATGTGCAGATATTTTCCGTCACTGCTGATATCAGAGGATTTTAATGCGACCAGCTCTCCCAGACGGATTCCGGTCTGGAATGCAAGGGGGACGGCAAGGGCGGTAGTACAGCCTTTTTCCTCAAATTCCCGCCATGCTTCACTCTCGATTAACGGGCGTTCATTTTTCAAAAACACCTGCGTGTTATCATCCGGTTTTTTAACCTTTCGGAACAGCTTTGCATCCACTTTGAACTGATTGTAGGGATTGACAGAAATCATCCCATGGTCAGCGGCATAATCCAGACACTGACGGATGATGACGCTCATGTTATAGTACTGTCTCTTGGTCAAATCCATCGTGCGGATTTTGGTCAATGCCCATTCCTTCAAATCTGCTTTTGTCAGGCGGCGGATATCCTTGTCGATGATAGTATCATCGACATAGTATTTTTTCCAGTCCGTATCAATCCGGCGGATATAGGTTGTAGCATTAGTCTCCAGATTCTTATATCTCAGCCATTGCGGATATAGATTCCGCAGGGTTGAAATATTGTCCTGTTCGGATTCCTGTTGCAGATAGAAGTCGATGATTTTTCGTTCCAGTTTTTCCTGCGTGGTGGCGGTCACAGGTTTGCGTCCCTTTGGTTTGTCCGCAGCGGGAAGATAGGAAAGATAGATTCCCTTGTCGTTCTGCCAGATATGGTAGAAATTTTCAATGTGCTGTTTTAACAGTTCCTGCTCTTTTTTCTCTTGCTTTGTCATATTGATATAATCGAGCAGTTCTTCTGTACTCGTATCTATTGTATCAAAAGAAAGAACCTGCTTCAATAAAGACAGCAGGTCGGATTTATTAAGATTTTCTTTATATATCATCTGCCTATGTTCCTCCCAAGGAACACAGCAGTAAATTTTCCAAACTATGCAAACTTTCCAAACTGATTTACAGCTGTGTCAGGTCAATTTTTTAGTCTCAATTATAAGTTACTGGGATATACATTCCTTCATCATCATAATACGCCGGCAGTTTTCCATCCTGAATCATCTGCATGACATCTGGCAGCGGGATTCCGGTTACACAGGAATACTCATAGGGGGATAGATAAATCACAGAACGGTTCATGCTTACTCACCTCCTTTCGGTTCTGCTTCAGATTGAGAATCAGGCTGTACTGGCGTTCCTTTTGCCAGTGCTTCAAATTCTCTACGGTCTCGCAGCTGCTCCAGTGCAAACTCGTTATTGCTGAGTTCCTCTGCAACCTTTTTCTGGATACCGCACAGGATTGCGATAGAATCCTCAGATAATAAAGAATCCGTATCTTTATGATTGCGTGCATAAGTCTGCGAGGAGCGGCAGATTCCTACGAACTTTTCCAGCTTTTTCTGAAAGCCCTCGGATAGAGTCTCCAGATTATCTAAATCGTTTTTCAACATCAGATTCGTCCGGGATTCCCGGATGGCAGAAAAGGTAGCTTCAATCTGTTTGAAATTGTTTTCAAACATCTGCACCTCCTCATTTGTCTTTAAAATGCGGTAAAATTTTTTCATAATTACTGTTCTCCTTTCATTAGGATATTAAAATTTCTATCAATCCAATCATAACGGATTTTCAGATAAGGCTTCTGATAACGCTGGTGCAGATACTCAATAAACCAGCGGCAGTGCCGGTCGGTCGTGGCAGAATATCTGTCAAGAATCTTGACACGATGAGTATGCTTATCAAAATAAGCGACATCGGTGATATAGGATACTAAAGTGATTCCCCGGTCATCCTCTTTGCAGTAGCAGTTACTTTGCCGGTGCATTGGAAGGCGGAAGATTTCTTTCATCTTTAACATAGTTTTCTCCTTTTCCTGTTATTTTTTTATCATTAGCCTCGTGATTGGCAGAGGCAAATGGCGTTTTTTCGATGGGAACAGATTCCCAGTTATTTAAGGAACCGGAACGATACGCTTGATAATAGGATTCTACAGTATAATCCTGATATTTTCCGATATCATAATAGAATCGCACGAGGCTGATGCGGCGCAAGAGAGCTTTCCAGCTTTCCGGTTCCTCGGATTGAATGTTTGGATACTGCTGGTGCAGTGGGATATTGGATATGATCCATGTTGTGTCATGGGTTGCTATCCGGTTACTGTACCGACAGTTAATCACTTGATATTGACCATCTGTCAGTGCCAGCAGCAGACCAAACGGCAGGCTGGAGCGGAATTCATCCAGACAAAGGACTTTGACTTTACTGCTGTCATATCCATCGAACAGACCAGTACCCTGATAGGAGTTGATGGTATAGACACAGCCTAGATTGTCCGCATATTGGGCATAGACTCCCCGTGTTTTTCCGGCGCCGGTTTTCCCGTAGCAATAGACCACATACATCTGACGATAGATATGTGCTTTTTCCTCGATGATGAGCTGGCGGTATTTCTGGATTGCAGTCAGTTTGTCTACCAGAGAGGGGATTTCCTCGATGATATCCAAATCGGAATACTCTGCTTTTACCATCTCCATCATCTTTTCCAAATCGGAGCGGTGTCCCTGTCCGGGTTCCGGTGGGAGTTCGCCGGATTCTTCGAAGGTATTATCGACGGTTGTTTCTGCTTTTTCTGTCTCTGCCCATTTCCCGGATTTTAGTAGATAGGTTCTGGCTTCGCTCATGGAACCGTTCAACATATCCTGATGGACAGTTGGGAACAGCTTTTCCAGAGTTCTGGTGCGGATGGCAGACGGACGATATAAAATCAGATGGGTGTGTTTTTGCCCGGTATCGTTACCGATTTCATCAACCATTGCATAATAAGTCAGTTTTAATGATTCCAGAGTTTGACGGATTTTTTCATGTGACCATCCAGCCTCGATGTGTGAGGACTGGAAGGTCAGCATGAATTTTCTGCTTCGCAATGTTACCATATTAAACGAATCCGTAC
This sequence comes from uncultured bacterium, assembly GCA_905215775.1. Classification (GTDB taxonomy): domain Bacteria; phylum Bacillota; class Clostridia; order Lachnospirales; family Lachnospiraceae; genus Alitiscatomonas. The sequence goes on along the minus strand of CAJMRM010000059.1, from coordinate 596 downwards.
TGTAATAAACATATCGTTCGGCTGAGACATAGCTACAATTACCATATAGTATGTTGAGAGCCATTGCTCCGGCGGAATCTGGCGTTGAATACAAATCGTTCTGTAGCGTTCTAGAGTTCGATTTAACCAGAGAGTGGTGTACTCTGGGAAAAGACTGTCCGGAAGTATCTGCGGTGATACCAAGGGAATCGAAATATCATATGTATTTACTCCTACAGGTTTTGCTTCAATCATCCATAGATTTCCCAAATCAAGAGGCATTGCTTTAGGAAGAGTGGTATGTCTCAAAACGATACCGAAATCTCTGGCAAGTCGTCCAGATAGCTGTTGAGCTTCTAGCAGCTGCCGTTGCTGCTGGTTCATCAGCCAACGTTCATTAGCGGCTTTATATTCGGCACGGATAAGATTTCCGGTTGTTTTCAGTGCGGGCTTGCAATTCTCTTTGACGAGACAGTACAGCTCCTTTGTTTTTTCCTTCAATGAAATACAAGCCTGTGCTATAGCAGCGACTGCTTTGGATAAAATCCCCATCTTTTTTTCTACCATTTTTATTTCTCCTTTCTTATCACCGTGATTAAATATACTCTAACTGTTTG
>CAJMRM010000058.1 GCA_905215775.1 uncultured bacterium | reverse complement strand
TACGCGGATCTTTGTAACATCCGGCCTTTCAATCATCCGGGATTTATGCTATAATGACGCCATATATACGGGAAAGGTGTGTCCTTTTCCAGCCGCAGGGGCGCTCATGCCGCGCGGCGGACGCCCTTGAAAAACGGACTAAAACAGCAGAAAAAGAAGGAGAACAGATATGAAAGGTATCATTCTTGCCGGCGGCAGCGGCACACGTCTTTATCCACTGACGAAGGTGACTTCCAAGCAGCTTTTACCCATCTATGATAAACCCATGATCTATTATCCCCTTTCCGTTCTGATGAACGCAGGGATCCGGGATATCCTGATCATCTCTACCCCCGACGACACGCCCAGGTTCGAAGCTCTTTTAGGCGACGGCCATCAGTTTGGCATCACCCTCAGCTATGCAGTACAGCCCAGTCCCGACGGGCTGGCCCAGGCCTTTATCATCGGCGCAGATTTTATTGGAAACGATTCTGTGGCTATGGTTCTGGGAGACAACATTTTCCACGGCCAGGGATTAAAGAAGCGCCTCAGGGAGGCGGCTGCCAGGGAAACGGGAGCCACTGTATTCGGATACTATGTGGACGATCCGGAGCGGTTCGGCATTGTGGAATTCGATAAGGACGGAAAGGCTGTTTCTATTGAAGAGAAACCGGAAAAGCCCAAGTCCAACTACTGCGTCACCGGCCTGTATTTCTATGACAACCGGGTGGTAGAGTACGCGAAGAACTTAAAGCCCTCTGCGAGAGGCGAGCTGGAGATCACGGATTTAAACCGGATCTATCTGGAAAATGGGGAACTGGATGTGACGCTTCTGGGACAGGGCTTTACCTGGCTGGATACGGGGACCCATGAATCCCTGGTGGAGGCCACCAACTTTGTAAAGACCGTGGAGACCCATGAGCACAGAAAGATCGCCTGCCTGGAGGAGATCGCCTACACCAACGGCTGGATCACCAGGGACGAAGTCATGGAGGCCTATGAGATCTTAAAGAAGAATCAGTACGGCCAGTATCTGAAGGACGTGGTGGACGGCAAGTACATCGACAAGCTGCCGGGCCATGCAGACAGATAAAATGCCCATGCCCGCAGACCGGGACATTTTTCGGACCAGAACGCCGGGAGACGGCAGAGTTTTTAAGGAAAGCGAATAAGGAGAAACAAAAATGAAGATCATCGTAACAGGCGGCGCCGGTTTCATCGGCGGCAACTTTATCCATCATATGGTAAATAAATATCCGGAGTATGACATCGTCAACCTGGATCTGCTCACCTACGCAGGAAACCTGGAGACCTTAAAGCCTGTGGAGGGAAAGCCCAACTATAAATTTGTAAAGGGCGACATTGCGGACCGGAAATTCGTATTCGATCTGTTCGAAAAGGAAAAGCCGGATATGGTCGTAAACTTTGCGGCCGAGAGCCATGTGGACCGCTCCGTGGTGGATCCGGAGAGCTTTGTGCGCACCAACGTTATGGGTACCACCACGCTCTTAGACGCATGTAAGGAATACGGGATCAAGCGCTATCACCAGGTATCCACCGACGAGGTATACGGAGACCTGCCCCTGGACCGTCCGGACCTCTTCTTTACCGAGGAGACTCCGCTCCACACCTCCAGCCCCTATTCCTCCAGTAAGGCCAGCGCCGACCTGTTCGTCATGGCATACCACAGGACCTTCGGGCTGCCGGTGACCATTTCCCGCTGCTCCAACAACTACGGCCCCTACCATTTCCCGGAGAAGCTGATCCCGTTAATGATCAGCCGTGCCCTGGCCGACGAGTCCCTTCCGGTATACGGAACAGGCGAGAACGTGAGAGACTGGCTCCATGTTTCCGACCACTGCGAGGCTATTGATCTGATCATCCACAACGGCCGGGTGGGAGAAGTATATAATGTGGGCGGCCACAACGAGCGCACCAACTTAGAGGTTGTAAAGACCATCTTAAAGGCCCTTGATAAGCCGGAGAGTCTGATCAAATTTGTAACGGACCGTCCGGGCCATGACCGCCGGTATGCCATCGATCCCACAAAGCTGGAGACCGAGCTTGGCTGGAAACCCAAATATAATTTTGACACCGGGATCCAGCAGACCATCCAGTGGTATCTGGACAACGAGGACTGGTGGAAACACATCTTAAGCGGCGAGTACAGCAATTACTTCGATAACATGTATGGAAAGAGGCTGGGTGAGAAATAATGAGGATCTTAGTAACAGGCGTCAAGGGCCAGCTGGGCCATGACGTGGTAAATGAAATGGTAAAACGCGGCCTGGAGCCCGTGGGCGTGGACCTGGAGGAGATGGACATCACCGATGCCGGGGCCTGCCGGAAGGTGATCACGGAATCGAAGGTGGACGCTGTGATCCACTGTGCCGCTTATACGGCTGTGGATGCGGCCGAGGACAATGTGGACGTATGCAGAAAGGTCAACGCAGATGGCACCAGGAACATTGCAGAGGTCTGCCGCGACCTGGATATCAAGATGATGTACATCAGTACGGATTACGTGTTTGACGGCCAGGGGACCCGTCCCTGGGAGCCGGATGACCAGCGCCATCCCTTAAACGTATACGGTCAGACCAAATATGAGGGAGAGCTGGCAGTGGAGGAGCTGGTGAAGAAATTCTTCATCGTCCGCATTGCCTGGGTCTTCGGCGTCAATGGAAAGAACTTCATTAAGACCATGCTCCGCATCGGAAAGGAGCGGGGCGCGGCCACGGTGGTGGACGATCAGATCGGCTCCCCCACCTATACCCACGATCTGGCCAGACTCCTGGTGGATATGATCCAGACGGAGAAATACGGCCGGTACCATGCCACCAACGAGGGCTTATGCTCCTGGTATGAGTTCGCCTGCGAGATCTTCCGTCAGGCGGGGATGGACCAGGTGAAGGTGACGCCGGTTCCCACCAGCGGATATCCGGCCTCCAAGGCGAAGCGGCCTATGAACAGCCGGATCAGCAAGGAAAAGCTCACGGAAAACGGCTTTGAACGGCTTCCGGACTGGAAGGACGCAGTGGGCCGCTATCTGAAGGAGATCACCTGGTAGGAAGAACGATGACTGGAGCTGCGGCGGAGATCTCCGCAGGGACCTCCGGGGCCGGAGGCTTCCTTTTGGGCGGCTGCGGCATAAAATAATACAGGGATCAGAAAAGCGGCCGACAGCGTGGGACGTGGCGTGCGGCCGCTTTTTTGGCAGCGGGGGGAAACCTTTTTAGGAGGATGAGAAAAATGGGAAAATATTTTGGAACAGATGGCTTCCGGGGAGAGGCCAACGTAAATCTGACGGTGGAGCACGCCTATAAGGTGGGACGTTTCCTGGGATGGTATTACGGGCAGAAGGCCAAGGGAGAGCGGTGCCGCATTGTGATCGGAAAGGATACGAGGCGGTCCAGCTATATGTTTGAGTATGCTCTGGTCTCCGGCCTTACGGCTTCGGGGGCAGACGTGTATCTGCTTCATGTGACCACCACGCCCAGCGTGTCCCATGTGATCCGGACCGAGGATTTTGACTGCGGAATCATGATCTCTGCCAGCCACAATCCCTATTATGACAACGGCATCAAGGTTATGAACGGCAGCGGCGAGAAAATGGAGGAGTCTGTGATCCTGGAGATCGAAAAGTATCTGGATGGAGAAATGGGAGAGCTTCCTCTGGCAAAACGGGACCAGATCGGCCGTACCCAGGATTTTGCAGCCGGGAGAAACCGTTACATTGGTTATCTGATCTCCATCGCCACCCGCTCCTTTAAGGGAAAAAAGGTGGGGCTGGACTGCGCCAACGGAAGCGCATCCTCTGTGGCAAAGAGCGTATTCGACGCCCTGGGAGCCGATACCTTTGTGATCAATAACGAGCCTGACGGCTTAAATATCAATACAGACTGCGGCTCCACCCATATCGGCAGGCTCCAGGCCTTTGTGAAGGAGAACCATCTGGACGTGGGCTTTGCCTATGACGGCGATGCAGACCGCTGCCTGGCGGTGGACGAAAACGGCGAGCTGGTGGACGGTGATAAGATCCTTTATATCTGCGGAAAATATATGAAGGAGCAGGGAAATTTAAGGAACAATAAGATCGTTACCACGGTCATGTCCAACCTGGGGCTTTATAAGGCCCTGGACCGGGAGGGCATCGACTATGAAAAAACGGCTGTGGGCGATAAATACGTCTATGAAAACATGTCCCAGACCGGAAATTGTCTGGGCGGCGAGCAGTCCGGCCATATTATCTTCAGCAAATACGCCACCACCGGCGACGGGATCCTTACCTCCTTAAAGATCATGGAGGTCATGCTGGAGAAAAAGGAGACTTTGTCCAGACTGGCCTCCGAGGTGACGATCCTTCCCCAGGTCCTCAAGAACGTGCGGGTGGCTGACAAGGCAGCAGCCCTGGGCGACGAGGATGTGAAGCAGGCAGCGGCCGACGTGGAAAAGGCTCTGGGAAGCGACGGAAGGCTGCTCCTCAGACAGAGCGGAACCGAGCCGCTGATCCGCGTCATGGTGGAGGCCGAATCCACGGAGATCTGTGAAACGTATGTGGATCAGGTGATCGATGCCCTTAGAAAAAAAGGTCACGCAGTCTTATAAGCTGCGGCCCTCATTATTTGTCCCGGCATAGCTCCCATAAACAAAAGATATGGGAGCTTTTGTTGCTATAACAGAAATGAGATGATATAATGTGTTTTACATAAATTCTGAGAAGAGGACTGATGGATATGGGGTTAGACCTAAAAGCGTAACGCAGTTTATCGTAGAAAAATACAGCGTGGTTTACCGACTCCGGCCTTAACGTGGAGGAAAAATGGTTCAGAACGTAAAACGCCAGTGAAGGACATAAATGGAGGAAGCAGATCATGAAAAATGTGGAACGATATCAGAGAGTACCGGTGGTCCATTACCCAGAGCGGGAATGGCCCGGAAAAGAGATACAGAAGGCGCCTGCATGGTGCAGCGTGGATTTAAGGGACGGAAACCAGGCCCTGGTGGAGCCCATGGTGGTGGAGGAAAAGATCGAGATGTTCAATCTCCTGGTGGAAATGGGATTTAAGGGGATCGAGATCGGCTTTCCTGCGGCCTCCCAGATCGAATTTGACTTCTTAAGACAGTTGGTGGAGCGGAATCTGATCCCCGACGACGTGATGGTCCAGGTGCTGACCCAGTGCCGGGAGCACCTGGTGAAGCGTACCTTTGAGGCCATCCAGGGGATCAAAAAGGCTGTGGTCCACATTTACAATTCCACATCCACCTTACAGCGGGATGTGGTATTCCACATGGACCGGGAGGAGATCAAAAAGATCGCCACAGACGGCGTCGCCATGGTAAAGAATTATATGAAGGACCATGACGGAGAGGTGGTACTGGAGTATTCACCGGAGAGCTTTACGGGCACAGAGCTGGATTTCGCCCTGGATATCTGCAACGCGGTCCAGAGAGCATGGGGACCGACGCCGGAGCACAGGATGATCATGAACCTGCCGTCCACGGTGGAGATGACGACTCCCAACGTGTATGCAGACCAGATCGAATGGATGAACAGGCATCTGGAAAACCGGGAAAGCATTATCTTAAGCGTCCATCCCCACAACGACCGGGGAACCGGAGTGGCGGCCACAGAGCTGGCGCTCCTGGCAGGTGCGGACCGGGTGGAGGGCACTCTGTTCGGAAACGGCGAGCGGACCGGAAATGTGGATATCCTGACCCTGGCTTATAATATGTTCTCCCAGGGCATCGACCCGGAGCTGGAGATCTCCGATGTAAAACGGATCGCGGAGGTGTATGAGCGGTGTACGAAAATGCACATCGATCCCCGCCATCCCTATGCCGGAAAGCTGGTGTTCACCGCCTTCTCCGGCTCCCACCAGGACGCCATCAACAAGGGCATGCATGCGCTCCTGGAGCGTCAGAGCAAGGTATGGCAGGTGCCGTATCTCCCCATCGACCCGTCGGATATCGGCCGGGAATACGAACCCATCGTCCGGATCAACAGCCAGTCCGGAAAGGGCGGCGTGGCCTTTGTCATGGATACCTTCTTTGGCTTCAAGCTGCCCAGGGGCATGCATAAGGAATTCGCCGACATGATCCAGAAGATCGCCGAGCGGCAGGGAGAGGTGGCCCCCGAGCAGATCATGGAGGAGTTTCGGAAAAATTATCTGGACCGGAAGGAGCCGTACCACTTCAAAAAATGCAAGATTACGGATTTCGAGTCCGCCGGAGATTTTACCACCGTGGCTGTGGTCACCTACACGGACCATGGAGTGGAAAAGCAGTTTGAGGGCGTTGGAAACGGCCCCATCGACGCCGTCCAGCGCGGCCTGGAGGAAGAGCTGGGCATCAATATCAAGGTCCTGGATTACAGCGAGCACGCCCTGACCTCCGGCTCCGGAGCCCAGGCGGCCTCCTACATCCACATGATGGATCAGGACCGGAAGCGCGTCACCTACGGCGTCGGCATCAGCTCCAACATCACCCGCGCCTCTCTGCGCGGCATCTTCAGCGCCGTCAACCGTTTATACGGAGACAAGTAGCCTATATTTACATTTACATACCCATTCGTTTGGACCGGAAGCTCCCCCTAAAGGATTCCGGCCCTTTTTTATGCCATAGGAAAGAGCGTCCCGCCGCAGGCGGACTTCTTTCTTGAAACATACCGGATCCATGGTATAATTACATCATCTGCTTCTTTCATCAGAAAAGATCATACAGAAATAATGGAACATCAGACCGGGGACGATCAAATGGAAAAGAAAATTATAAGAAGCGGCGTATTTGTAAAAATCATCGGCATCATCACCACAGCCATATTTGCACTGGTCAGCCTTTTCCTTGCCATAACGGGAAACATCGCGGCTTCCATCTGCTTTTTACCATTTGCGGCGCTGGGGATCCTGCTCCTTCTGGCCTATAAAAAAGAAACGATCCTCGTGGAAGAGGACCGATTGATCTTTTTCCATTTATTCAAACAGCCGAAACAGGTAAAATACAGTGATATCCGGTGCTTGCTCCTGGTCCCTCTGGGAAACCGGACACAGATGGTCCTTGTGGACCGGCAGTATAACCGGCTCGTCACGCTGGACCATGCGCTGGCCGATCTGGAAGTATTATTTGAAGCGCTCCTGAAAAACGACATTCCAAGCGTAGATCTTGGCGAAATGACAGAAAAGGGAGAAAACGTATCCCAATACATAAATGCATTAAACATCATGGAGAAAAATCATTACAGATCCATCGCAGACGAAACAAAGACAGTGGAGAGCCTGTCAGAAGGAAGCGGGCCCTTTCACATTGCCGGTGCAAAGAAATTTTTAAAAGCAGCAGGCTGGATCCTGATACTTCTGAATGCAGCGGCCTTCCTGGCAGGCGGTAAGCCCATGGCCGCAATCTTTCTTTTTGTACTTCTGGCCGCCTACGGGATCTACCTCTGGTACTACCCATACATCTATATAGAAACTACCACAAAAAAAGGAGAGCAGAACGCACTCCGGATGCCGGTCCTGGGTCCTGTAATCGCAATGCTTTTATGTCTGAGCGTCCCAAAAAGCTTTGATTACGATCTGGGGAGCCTGCTCAGGATCACCATTTATTTAACAGCCCTGCTGTCCATCCCATACATCATCAGATCAGCAGGAGCAAAGGTACCCCAGAGACTGTCCCGGAAGCTATCAGTCATTCTGGCAATCCTGGTCATCTCATTCACGGCCACATTCCCTCTGAACTTCCTGCTGACCTTCGAAAAAGCGGCCCACGACCCCATATCCGTTACAGACAAAGACATCAGCACCAGCGGCAGTACCACCGACTACTATCTATACGGAAACTGGCACGGAGAAAAAACAAAATTCAAGACCTCCAGAAGTGTATACAAAAACACAGCCATCGGAGACACAAGAAGGATCTGCCTGAGAAAAAGCGCTCTGGGCCTAAAATACCACACAATCCACCAATAGATCCTGATCCCTTTCCCTTTCCCTTTCCCTCCCCTCCTCCCTTTCTCCCCCCAACTTCCGATATTCCCAGGTCCCGCCCCCACCCCTGCCTCCCCGTGTGCAGGAGCCCCCTGGACTTCCCGGTCCGGCGGGATCTGCGTTATGAGGCAGCATGGACTTGTCTGAGCGCAGCGAGTTGTCCATGCTGTCTCATGTTCTTAGCAGAGCCAGGCGGGCCTCGGAAGACCGGGCTCCGAACCCCAGGGGAGGCAGGGGTGGGGGAGGGGCCGTCTTTCTGCCACTTTTTTGCCATAAATGCTTCATAGAATTGTAATGAAAACGTGAAGAAAAAGTGATAAAAAAAATACAGAAATATGATATACTCCATACAACAGATGAGAAAAGAATAATTTTGACAGACTTTTTAATAAAGGAGGAAATGATATGAGAAAAGGTTTATTAGTTATGACGCTGGCAGCGGCATTCACAGCCGGAATGGCCATGACTTCCTTTGCAGGATGGTCCCAGAAAAACGGGAACTGGTATTACTACAACGATTCCACAGGAAGAATGGTCCAGGACGACTGGGTAAAAGTGAATGAAAAATGGTATTATATGGATTCCAACGGCGTGATGCGGACCAACAGCCTGATCGACGACACCTATTATGTGAACAGCAGCGGCGAAATGGTCCTCAACGAATGGAGAGAGCTGAGTGACAACTGGGATCACGAAGGCGGCTGGAGATATTTCGGCGCCAACGGAAAGGCCTACGAAAACGGCTGGAAGCAGATCCATGACGTATGGTATTATTTCAATAATTCCGTAATGGCCACCGGCTGGCAGGATCTGGACGGAGATATTTATTATCTGGGGAATTCCGGAGCAATGACAGCTGGCTGGAAGAAGCTTCCGGATCCCAATGACGACTGGGGCGAGTACTGGTTCTATTTCGGCACCAACGGAAAGATGGTGCGGGAGACAGAAAAGAGCATCGGCGGTACCTCATATATCTTTGACCACGAAGGCAGGATGCTGACCGGATGGGTGAACCCGTCCGACTATACCTCCACCGGCCGGGACGATCTGTCCAGCTCGGATACGGCTCACTTACGGTATTACAGAAGCGGCGGACAGCAGGCAGACGGCTGGCAGTATCTGGCTTCTCCCGACGATGCGGAGGAAAGCTGGTATTACTTCCGTGACGGCCGCGCATACTCCACCGAGTATAAGACGACCGTGATCGGCGGACACTACGGTATGGCAAAGATCAAAGGCGAGACCTACTGCTTCGATACCCAGGGCCGCATGGTGACTGGAATGGTTGAGGTGGAAGACGGAAGAAAGTTCTACTTTAATCCGGATAACGGCGAGATGATGACAGGCCGCGTAGTTGTAAACGACGACGACCATGATAACGAGGTATTCTACTTCACGACCACCGGTTCTCTCGGAAACCGCGGCGACGGCTACACTGGCATCAAGGACGGAGCCCTCTATGAGGAAGGCGTTCTGATCCGGGCAGAGGAAGGAATGAAGTACGAAAAGGTAAGCGTTGACGGCAAGGATTACGTAGTAAACGAGCAGGGTAAGGTAAAGACCAGCGGTACCGTGACCGATGCCGACGGCGTGAAATACAGGATCACAAAACAGAGTGACGGCACATACAAGATTGAGATCACTGACTAACGATCATTTCCTCTTGAAGAGAAGGGGTCCCGGAAACGGGACCTTTTCTTTTTGGAAACAGCGAACAAACGTTTGAATATGGAAGGGAATCATGGTATAATGTCTGCAAAGCAGACATTATACCATCGCGCATCTGGTTTCTGCGTTTACCGCAGAAATCCAGGCGCCTAATTCTCCCGGAGGGGTACCGCAGCCGAAGGGTGCGGTATAATGTCTGCAAAGCAGACATTATACCATCGCGCATCTGGTTTCTGCGTTCACCGCAGAAATCCAGGCGCCTAATTCTCCCGGAGGGGTACCGCAGCCGAAGGGTGCGGTATAATGTCTGCAAAGCAGATATCATACCATTGCGCAATCGGTTATTCACGTTCATCGTGGAAAACCAGACGCCAAGATTTAGAGGAGAATGGCAATGCCAAAGCAATATATTAAGATCCGCGGTGCCAACGAGCACAACCTGAAAAATATTTCCGTGGATATCCCGCGGAACGAGCTGGTGGTCTTAACGGGCCTTTCCGGCTCTGGAAAATCCTCCCTGGCCTTTGATACGATCTACGCTGAGGGCCAGAGGCGGTATATGGAGTCCCTTTCGTCCTATGCCCGCCAGTTCCTGGGGCAGATGGAGAAGCCCGATGTGGAGAGCATCGAAGGACTGTCCCCGGCGATCTCCATCGACCAGAAATCCACCAACAGAAACCCCCGTTCCACGGTGGGGACGGTGACAGAGATCTACGATTATATGCGTCTTTTGTACGCCCGTATTGGCATCCCCCACTGTCCCAAATGCGGACGGGAGATAAAAAAACAGACCGTGGACCAGATGGTGGACCAGATCATGGAGCTGCCGGAGCGCACCCGGATCCAGCTGCTGGCTCCCATGGTGCGGGGAAGAAAAGGACGGCACGAAAAGGTCCTGGAACAGGCGAAAAAAAGCGGCTACGTCCGGGTCCGCATCGACGGGAACCTTCATGAGCTGACGGAGGAGATCCAGCTGGAGAAAAACATCAAGCATAGCATCGAGATCGTGGTGGATCGCCTGGTGGTGAAGGAGGGGATCGAAAAGCGTCTGACTGACTCCATCGAAACAGTGATGAAGCTGTCCGGCGGACTGATGATCCTGGATATTTTCGGCGGAGAGCCTGTGAATTTCAGCCAGAGCTTTTCCTGTCCCGACTGTGGGATCAGCATCGAGGAGGTGGAGCCCCGGAGCTTTTCCTTTAATAATCCCTTCGGGGCCTGTCCGGAGTGCTTCGGGCTGGGATATAAAATGGAATTTGACGAGGATCTGATGATCCCGGATAAGTCCTTAAGCATTAAGGAGGGCGCCATCGCCGTCCTGGGCTGGCAGTCCTGCACCAAGGAGGGCAGCTTTTCCAGGGCGATCCTGGACGCCCTGGCCAAGGAATACCATTTTGACCTGGATACGCCCTTTGAGGAGTATCCCAAAGAGATCCATGATATCCTGATTTACGGGACCCAGGGAAAAAAGGTGGCGGTCCATTATACGGGGCAGCGCGGCACCGGCGTTTACGACGTGGCCTTTGAGGGGCTCATTGAAAATGTGAACCGCAGATACCGGGAAACCTTTTCCCAGGCCAGCAAGGCGGAATACGAGACCTTCATGCGGATCACCCCCTGTACGGCCTGCCATGGAAAGCGGCTTAAAAAGGAATCCCTGGCTGTGACCGTGGGCGGAAAAAATATCTTTGATGCCACCGACATGTCCATCGTGAAGTTTAAGGAGTTCATCGACGGGCTGGAGCTTTCGGAGATGCAGAAGATGATCGGGGAGCAGATCCTGAAGGAGATCCGGGCCAGGATCATGTTCCTCATCGACGTGGGGCTGGATTACCTTTCCCTGTCCCGGGCAACGGGGACTCTCTCCGGCGGCGAGGCCCAGAGGATCCGGCTGGCCACCCAGATCGGCTCCGGTCTGGTGGGCGTGGCCTATATTCTGGACGAGCCCAGCATCGGCCTCCACCAGAGGGACAACGACAAGCTTTTAAAGACGCTGACCCATCTGCGGGACCTGGGAAACAGCGTGATCGTGGTGGAGCATGATGAGGATACCATGATGGCTGCGGACTGTATTGTGGATATCGGTCCAGGAGCCGGAGAGCATGGTGGAAAAGTGGTGGCTGTCGGGACGGCTGAGGAGATCATGAAGTGTGAGGATTCCATCACAGGCGCATACTTAAGCGGCCGGAGGTCCATTCCGGTGCCGTCAGAGAGGAGACAGCCCACGGGCTGGCTGAAGGTGCGGGGCGCCAGGGAGAATAACCTGAAACATGTGGATGTGGACATCCCCCTGGGAGTGATGACCTGTGTGACAGGCGTGTCCGGTTCAGGAAAAAGCTCCCTGGTCAATGAGATATTATATAAGTCCCTGGCAAAGAAGCTGAACCGGGCCAGGACCATTGCCGGAGCCCACGACGGCATCGACGGCGTGGACCAGCTGGATAAGATCATCGCCATCGACCAGTCGCCCATCGGCCGGACGCCCAGGTCCAACCCGGCAACGTATACGGGCGTGTTCGATCTGATCCGGGATCTGTTTGCGGCGACGCCCGATGCCAAGGCCAAGGGATACAGCAAGGGCCGGTTCAGCTTTAACGTGAAGGGCGGCCGGTGCGAGGCCTGCAGCGGCGACGGGATCATAAAGATCGAAATGCATTTTCTGCCGGATGTTTACGTTCCATGCGAGGTCTGCGGCGGAAAGCGGTACAACCGGGAGACGCTGGAGGTAAAATATAAGGGAAAGAGCATCTACGATGTGCTGAACATGACCGTGGAGGAGGCGCTGAAGTTCTTCGAGAACGTGCCGTCCATTTCCAGAAAGATCGCCACCTTAAACGATGTGGGGCTTTCCTATATCAGACTGGGGCAGCCGTCCACAGAGCTTTCCGGCGGCGAGGCCCAGAGGATCAAGCTGGCCACGGAGCTTTCCCGAAGGGGAACGGGAAAGACCATTTATGTCCTGGACGAGCCCACCACAGGACTGCATTTTGCGGACGTCCACAAGCTGGTGGAGATCCTGCGCCGTCTATCTGAGGGCGGAAATACGGTGGTGGTCATCGAGCACAACCTGGATGTGATCAAAACCGCCGACTATATCATCGATATGGGGCCCGAGGGCGGGGACCGGGGAGGTACGGTGATCGCAAAGGGAACGCCGGAGCAGATAGCGGAAAGCCCGGTCTCCTATACGGGACGGTATGTGAAGAAATATTTGGAAAAGCGGGAGGAAGTATGATACAATAGAGAAAGAGATCCATCGTATCATGGCGCACGCCGGTCTCTGCGTTTTTCACAGGCCAGTGCGTTTAAATCCCCCGAAGGGGTATAAAAATAAGGAGGGGCAGATATGCTATTAATCAAAGGAGCAGAGGTGTATGCACCGGAGTATCTCGGAAAAAAGGACGTACTCATCGCCGGTGAAAAAATTGAACGGATCGGGGATGATCTTCCGGAATACGAGGGCTGCCAGGTGATCGACGGAACGGGACGGATCGTGACGCCGGGATTCATTGACCGCCATGTGCATATTACAGGCGGCGGCGGTGAGGGAAGCTTTCACACACAGGCTCCCCAGGTGCAGCTTTCTGATCTGATCAGGGGCGGCGTGACCACAGTGGTGGGACTTCTGGGAACCGACGGCATCAGCCGGAGTACGGAAAACCTGGTGGCAAAGGCCAAGGCACTCAAGGAAGAGGGAATTTCTGCTTACTGCTGCTGCGGCGCATACGGATATCCGGGACCGACCATCACTGGAAGCGTCAGCAAGGATATCATGTTTGTGGATGAGATCATCGGCCTTAAGCTGGCGATTTCCGATCACCGCGCTCCCAATATTACTGTGGACGAGCTGATCCGCCTGGGAAGCGATGTGCGGACCGCTGCTATGCTAAGCGGGAAGGCCGGGTTTGTGTGTCTCCATATGGGCGGCGACGACAGGGCCTTAAGTCCGGTCTTTGAAGCGCTGGAGCGTACCTCGATCCCTGTAAAGACGTTCCAGCCCACTCATGTGGGACGGGCGAAAAAGCTCCAGGAGGACGCCTTCAAGCTGGCTAAAATGGGTGGAACCATCGACTTTACCTGCGGACAGTTTGAAGAAAAGATCAAAGAGCTGGCGGCGTCCCTGCGGGCGGCAAAGGAGGCCGGAGTTCCCATGGACAAGGTCACCATCAGCTCCGACGGACAGGGAAGCTGGTCCAATTATGACGAAGCCGGAAATCTTACACAAATGGGAGTTTCCAGTGTAGACACCATGTACCGACAGGTGGTATATGAGGTGCAGAACGAAAATATGTCCCTGGAGGAGGCCCTGTCCCTGGGAACCAGAAATGTGGCGAAAGCTCTGGAGGTATATCCCAAAAAAGGAGCCGTCCATGAGGGAAGCGACGCAGACGTGCTGGTGCTCAACGGCGATCTCTCCATGAATACGGTCATTGCCCGCGGCAGCCTGATGATGCAGGACGGCGTATTATTAAAGAAGGGAACCTATGAAGCATAGCTGTTAAAGGGCGTACCAGGGCAGCTTGGAAAGACTGGAAACAGATATATTCCCAGACGGAAAATCTGCCGGATAATCGGGGATTTTTAAACGGATCACTGGTGTTTCTGCTGTTTTTTCCGGACTTACAGTTTTTTTCTTGCAAAGACAAAACCTATCAATTATAATGATTACAAAATTTTTGTACCTGCTGAAAGCATGCTTTTCGGCAGGTACAGCTTTTCAACAAAGGTTGACAGGAGGCTCTCGATGAATCAGGAAAAAATTATTGTTATTGATTTCGGCGGCCAGTATAACCAGCTTGTGGCCCGCCGTGTCCGCGAGTGCAGCGTATACTGTGAAATTTACTCTTATAAAACAGATCTGGAACAGATCAAGGCCATGAATCCCATGGGGATCATCCTCACGGGAGGCCCCGACAGCTGCTATGAGGAAGGAGCCGCATCCTGCAGCAAGGAATTATTTGAGCTGGGGATCCCGGTGCTGGGTCTGTGCTATGGAGCGCAGCTGATGATGCATGTGCTGGGCGGCCATGTATGCAAGGCGCCGGTCCGTGAGTATGGAAAGATCGAAGTGACGGTGGACAGGACCAGCAAGCTGTATGGAAATGTGTCTGAGAAGACCATCTGCTGGATGAGCCATAACGATTATATTGAAAAGGCGGCTCCCGGCTTCCGGATCGTGGCCCATACGGCCGATTGTCCGGTGGCGGCTGCCGAGTGTGCGGAGAAGAAGCTGTATGCGATCCAGTACCATCCGGAGGTCCTTCATACCCAGGAAGGCACGAAGATGCTGCACAATTTCCTTTATGAGGTCTGCGGCTGCTCCGGAACCTGGAAGATGGATGCGTTTGTGGAGAACAGCATCCGGGCGATCCGCGAGAAGGTCGGAAACGGAAAGGTGCTCTGCGCATTATCCGGCGGTGTGGATTCCTCCGTTGCGGCCGTTATGCTGGCCAAGGCCGTGGGTGATCAGCTGACCTGTGTGTTCGTTGACCATGGCCTGCTGCGGAAAAATGAGGGCGACGAGGTGGAAGAGGTATTCGGCCCCAACGGCCCCTATGATCTGAACTTCATCCGCGTAAACGCCCAGCAGCGCTTCTACGATAAGCTGGCCGGTGTGGAAGAGCCGGAAAAAAAGAGAAAGATCATCGGCGAGGAGTTTATCCGCGTGTTTGAGGAAGAGGCGAAGAAGATCGGAGCTGTGGATTTCCTGGTACAGGGAACCATCTATCCGGATGTGGTGGAAAGCGGCCTGGGCGGTGAATCCGCTGTGATCAAGTCCCACCACAACGTGGGAGGACTGCCGGATTACGTGGATTTCAAGGAGATCATCGAGCCCCTCCGCGATCTGTTTAAGGACGAGGTGAGAAAGGCCGGTCTGGAGCTGGGGATCCCGGAAAAGCTGGTGTACCGTCAGCCGTTCCCGGGCCCGGGACTTGGGATCCGAATCATCGGAGAGGTAACGCCGGAGAAGGTGAAGATGGTCCAGGAGGCCGACGCCATCTACCGGGAGGAGATCGCCAGGGCCGGTCTGGACCGGAGCATTGGCCAGTACTTTGCCGCCCTGACCAACATGCGCTCCGTGGGCGTCATGGGTGACGAGAGAACGTATGATTACGCCATCGCGCTGCGGGCCGTGAATACCATTGACTTTATGACCGCCGAGGCAGCGGAGCTCCCCTGGGAGGTGATCGGCAGGGTCTCCAACCGGATCGTGAACGAGGTCCAGCATGTGAACCGGGTGCTGTATGACTGCACGGGGAAGCCTCCGGCGACGATTGAGTTTGAGTGATGATATGAACTTGAAAAAGCCTTTATTTATGCGGGATGCAAGCAAATTTGTTTAAGCACTGGCAACGATTTGGCAACATTTCGGGTATCACTCACTAAATAACAGAATACTTCAATAACAGAAAAACCTTGCTGATTTTCAGAAATGAAGCTGAAAGTCGGCAAGGTTTTTTTGTGTATTTCGAGACAAAAATAACACGCTCTATTGGGATTCAGTGTCCTTTTTCAAGGCTTCTGTGAGATAGTCGCTTAACTCCTTTGAGGGGACTACTTTATGCCAGTGATTCGAGGTATCTAATTCAGGATATTTATACCGCCACTGGTCGTATTCCTCTTTGGTTATCTCTCCCTGTTCCAGACGGGCAGCTTGTTCCTGCCATGCGTGGAACATATCAAACATGGAGGAATAGGTGGAGCCGGTGGACTTGTCCAGTCGCAGACACACTTCTCCGTCAATCTCTCCGATTTTCAGCCCGTACATATCTTCCAGCGCAAAGAGCGTGTGCATAAGCCCGATATAGCTGTCAATCTCCGGGACTGTGATTGCTCGCGGGCTGACATCAAAGATATGTGCCATTTCTTTTACAAGGTCTTGCTTCGGCGTTCTGGCTTCTGATTCATACTGCGCCATACGGACATCAGAGGTCTTTCCGAGAAAACCGAGGATTTCGCCTAATTGCTTCTGCGTCATGCCTTTCCGATTGCGGAAAAAGCGGATTCGTTTGCCGATTGCCATAATAAAACCTCCGTTGTAGTTAT
>CAJMRM010000057.1 GCA_905215775.1 uncultured bacterium | reverse complement strand
GCCTCTTAAAGAAATCTAGTTTTTCCTGGAATCCACATATTTTTTAATATTTGACGCATTGACAAATTTTTTAATCTCTCCGTCCTTTACAAGCACCAGCGTGGGCGCCTGCATGATCCCGTAGGCGTCGGAAAGCTCCGGATTTTCTTCTGCGTCCACCACCTGGTACTGCTCGCCCTTTAAAAACTCCTTTGCGATCTTACAGTTGGGACAGGTCTTGGTGGTGAAGAGGAAGGCGCCGTTTCCCTGGGGGATCATGGACGGCTCCGCAGCGCCTCCGGCCGCTCCCTCATTTCTGGCCTCCCGGATCTCTTCTCTGGCCTGACGGATGGCCTGGGCAATCTCCCTGGACGCTTCCGGGGATCTCTTTAATACCGAATGGCCGATGTCGTACATCCTTCTTTCCTTATACTCCTGGGTTTTTCCGTCGTTCCAGTTCTGGACCGGACGGTAGTAGCCGGTGATCCGGCTGTATACCTCTGCCTTTTCTCCGCACACCGGACAGGTGAAGTGCTCGCCGTTTAAATAACCGTGTTCCTTACAGATCGAATAGGTGGGCGACAGGGTATAATAAGGAAGCTTATAGTTTTCTGCAATGGTCCGCACCAGCTTGGCCGCTGCCTTCCAGTCGGGCAGCTTTTCGCCCAGGAACGCATGGAACACAGTGCCGGAGGTATACAGGGTCTGCAGCTCATCCTGGATATCCAGGGCGTCGAACACATCCGCTGTATAGGATACCGGAAGATGGGAGCTGTTGGTGTAGTAGGGCGTTCCGTCCTTCTCACACCCGGCGGTAATGATATCCGGGTATTTTTCTTTATCATGTCTGGCCAGACGGTAGGTGGTGGACTCTGCCGGAGTTGCCTCCAGATTATACAGGTCGCCGTATTCCTCCTGATAGATCACCAGACGGTCCCGCATGTGGTTTAACACATCCTTTGTAAACTTCTGGGCCTCCGGGCTCACCAGGTCCTTCCGGATCCATCTGGCATTCAAGCAGGCCTCGTTCATGCCAATGAGGCCGATGGTGGAAAAGTGGTTCTTAAAGGTGCCCAGATACCGTTTCGTATAGGGGTAAAGGCCGCCGTCCAGCAGCTTTGTGATCACCTCACGCTTGATCTTTAAGGATCGGGCCGCAATGTCCATCATATGGTCCAGGCGCTCGTAAAAGTCGTTCTCATCCTTTGCCAGGTATGCGATTCTGGGGATGTTGATGGTCACGACGCCCACGGAGCCCGTACTCTCTCCGGAGCCAAAGAAGCCGCCGGTCTTTTTCCGGAGCTCACGGAGGTCCAGGCGCAGACGGCAGCACATGCTGCGCACGTCGCTGGGCTGCATATCGCTGTTGATATAGTTGGAAAAATACGGAGTGCCGTATTTGGCGGTCATCTCAAACAGCAGCCGGTTATTGAGGCTGTCCGACCAGTCAAAGTCCTTTGTGATGGAATAGGTGGGGATCGGATACTGGAAGCCGCGTCCGTTGGCATCTCCCTCGATCATGGTCTCGATGAAGGCCCGGTTGATCATATCCATCTCTGCCTTGCAGTCCCCGTAGGTGAAATCCATCTCCTTTCCGCCTACGATGGCCGGCATGCCGGCCATATCGTCCGGCACCGTCCAGTCCAGGGTAATATTGGAGAACGGAGCCTGGGTGCCCCAGCGGCTGGGAGTATTGACGCCATAGATAAAGGACTCAATGCATTTTTTTACCGCCGGATAATCCAGATGGTCCGTGCGTACAAAGGGAGCCAGATATGTATCAAAGGAGGAGAACGCCTGGGCTCCGGCCCATTCGTTCTGCATGATCCCCAGGAAGTTCACCATCTGGTTGCACAGCACGGAAAGGTGTCTTGCCGGGGAGGAGGTGATCTTTCCGGGGATTCCGCCTAAGCCCTCCATGATCAGCTGCTTTAAGGACCAGCCGGCACAGTATCCGGTGAGCATGGACAGATCGTGGAGATGCACGTCCCCGCTCCTGTGGGCCTCGGCGATCTCTGTGTCATAGATCTCCGACAGCCAGTAATTGGCCGTGATCGCCCCCGAGTTGCTTAAGATCAGCCCGCCCACGGAATAGGTCACCGTGGAATTTTCCTTTACACGCCAGTCCTCCACCTTCACATAGCTGTTTACCACATCCTTATAATCCAGGATGGTGTTCTTCATGTTGCGGATCCTCTCCCGCTGTTTTCTATATAAAATATAAGCCTTGGCCACGTCTGTATATCCTGTCTCCTCCAGCACATGCTCGGCGCTGTCCTGGATCTGCTCCACGGAGATCTTTCCGTCCTTCATCTTATTCTGGAAATCTGCCGTTACCCGGAGGGATAAAAGCTCCAGGATCTCGCTGCTGTACTCCTTTTTTGTGGCCTTAAAGGCTTTCTTGATTGCTTCTGTGATCTTCCCTAAATTAAAATCCGCGACCTCACCATCGCGCTTGATGACCTGTATCATCTATATTCCCCTTTCTTCGGATATCGCCAATGTGTACCCCCTATTATAGCAGAGGAGAAATAAAAACACAATATCTGGTTTTCTTATTTTTATTACAAACCAGATATTGTGTAGTTATCCACAGGTTATCCACCAGATCTGTGTATATCCCGTTTTCTGTCTCCCTTTACCGGTACAGCTCCTCAAACAGCTCCGCAGGCACATAGGCTGTCACATGGATCCCGTCCTCCTTGTATTCCTCTGAAAGAAGACGGCCGTTTTTCCGGATCCGCTGGATCCTTCCGGCCTCTGCGTAGGGGAATACCTTTTCAAAATAGATCCTCCTGCTTCTGAGAATGGTCTCCAGAACGCCCAGAAGATCCGGGATCCCCTCTCCCGTCTTTGCGGAAATCTTTACCCGGTGATCGGCCACCGTATCTCGGCCTGCCGGATCGGCACCCTCCCGGTCGATCTTATTGAACACGGTGACGATCTCCTTATCCGTGATCTCCAGCTGGCGCAGAGTCTCATAGACCACATACATCTGCATATCCATCTGGGGATTGGAGCAGTCCACCACATGGAGGATCACGTCGCTGTACTTTGCCTCCTCCAGAGTGCTCTTAAAGGCCTCGATCAGATGGTGGGGAAGCTTCCGGATAAAGCCTACCGTATCCGTCAAAAGAACAGTTTCACCTCCAGGCAGCGTAAGGACCCGGGTGGTGGGGTCCAGGGTGGCGAACAGCTTGTCCTCGGCCAGGATCCCGGCCTGGGTCAGACGGTTTAACAGGGTGGATTTTCCCGCGTTGGTGTAGCCCACGATGGCCGCCGTCAGGGCGCCTCCCTTTTCCCGCTTTTTCCGCACCACCTCCCGGTGGCGCTTCACGTCCTCCAGCTCGGACTTCAGCTGGCTGATGCGCTCATGGATCAGCCGCCGGTCCACCTCCAGCTTTTTCTCTCCGGGACCCCTGGTGCCGATCCCGCCTCCAAGACGGGACAGGGAATTTCTGAGTCCCACCAGGCGCACGGCCCGATACCGGAGCTGGGCCAGCTCCACCTGGATCTTTCCTTCTCTTGTCCTGGCCCGGGAAGCGAAAATGTCCAGGATCACCATGGTACGGTCCATGACCTTCGTATCCAGGGCATCCTCCAGGTTTTTAAGCTGGGCCGGGGAAAGCTCGTCGTCACAGATGATCCCTGTGGCATCCAGCTCCCAGAGGAGCTCCTTGAGCTCTTCGATCTTTCCCTTTCCCAGATACGTCCCCGGGTGGACGTTTTCCCGGTTCTGGATCACCTTCCCCACGGTAACGGCTCCCGCCGTGGACGCCAGCTCCTCCAGCTCGTCCACAGAGGCGGCTGTATCATCCTCCTCTCCGGTGCTTACGGCCACCAGGATCACCCGTTCCTCCTGCTCCTTTAATTCGATCATTTCTGCCATGCAATACTCCTATCTCGTTTTCAGAAAGGCGATCTCGTGCTCCGCCTCTTCATCGCTTCCAAACTCCTCCGTATAGGCCTGGAACAGCTCCAGGGCCTTCTGGTACTGGCCCATATATTCAAGGCAGACGGCCTGGTTGAACCTCAGCTCCCGAACTGCCGTCCGGTCCGAAAGGGCCAGACCAGTCTCACAATACCCAAGGGCCGTTTCATAATCCCCCGCCTTCATTTCTGCCAGCGCCAGACGGTTATATACGGCTGTGCCGGCCTTCCCAGACTGGATCAGCTCCGCATAGACCGCATCCGCCCGCTCATGGCTGCCGGAATCCAGGTATGCCCCTCCCACAGCCGTCATGGCCTCTGTATAGCCCGGGGCCTCTCCTGCCGGATCCAGGGCCTTTCCCTGCTCCAGCCTTTCCCAGGCCCCGTCGGGATCTCCGGCCTTTGCCAGGCACAGAGCAGCAAAATACCCGTATTCGGCCCGTTCCTCATCGATCTGGCTCAGGATATCATAGGTGTGGGCGGCAGCTCCATAGTCCTCAAGACCATATTCGGCCTCTGCCCGGTACTTGAGGACATCCACCTCAAACGCTGTGACCCGGTCTGTGTCCTGGATCAAAGCTTCAAACTGGTCCAGGGCGCCCTCATGATCGCCGCTCTCCAACAGGGCGATCCCATTCTCCCTGGCCGCCAGCTCCTCCTCTGTGACTCTGCCGCAGCCCGCAAGAAGGACTGCCGCTGCCAGAACCGCCAGCGGTTTTAAATATCTATTGAATCTGTGCATCCTGTTCCTCCCCATTCTCCGGCATTGGAAGACAGCCGCCTGCGGGAGCTTCCCTGTCCGCCGTCTCCGGTCCTCTACCGGGTGGTGCTGCCAAAGCCGCCGTTTCTCTCCTCCGTCGTCTCGTCATCCACGGTGATCCCGTATTCCAGGAAGATCCCCTGGGCAAAGCCTGTGCCGGCCTTTACCTCCAAACGCTTCCCCTCCCGGCTGTCGTTGGTCAGCTTGATCTGGATATGGCCCTCGTTGTCGGAGCCGTAATAGTCGCTATCGATGATCCCCACCGTGTTATTGAGCTGGAGACGGTATTTAAAGCCCAGTCCGCTTCTGGGATAGAGCTTAAGGACCCAGCCATCGTCGATCCGGGCGCGGATTCCCGTCAGGATCTTTACTCCCTGGCCGGGCTCCAGGGAAAAGTCTGCCGGAGCAAAAAAATCATACCCGGCGGAGCCGGTGGTTGCCCGCTTTGGAAGGCGGATGGAATCATAGATCTCCCGGATCCGGTCCGTGCAGTCGCCGGGATGCTCCGAGCTCCAGTCTTTTTCAAATTGTTCAAAGGATATTTTTTCAAATTTTGCGATTCTTTTCATTATTCTGGAATCTTCTCCTGTCTGATATTTTATGACCATTCAAGCACCCCCCGCCTGCGGCAGGGGCCTTCTCCGACCCGTGGATGGATCGGGGGAAATCCGTGCTGGATTCTACTATATCAAGTTTGAGGTGGGATTTCAATGGGGAATATTTTTTCTCATGTCCGCCTGGAACGCGCCGCCCCGCTCTCCGGGATCTGCACTGGGTTTCGGAGCCGTTAAGGCTTCTGGAAGTCCCTGGGATATGGACTGCGGCTCCTGCAAATGTGCATCTCCCAGAGAGCTGGGCAGCGCTGGCGGCTGGCAATGTGCTGTTAATGGATACAGCGATGACCAATCGAGGAAAGCATTCAAGACAGCGTTCTGTTCATAAGCAGGGAAAAACATAAGGTAAACGGTTCCCGGAACAGACAGCAGGATAAAAAATCAAACATTAAAAATAGGAAAAGTGCCAGAAAATTGACACTTTTGTGTTTGCCGCATCTAATAACAATAGATGGGCAACTGCCTCAGACCGGCACAGGCCATGAAAAACTGAAAAAATGCTCAAGCCGTTCTGCTCAGGCAAAACGGCTTTCGTTCCTCTGGGACTGCTGCAAACCCAGGTCAGCAAAAAGGCACTGACAGGTGTTTTCTCCGTCAGTGCCTTTTCCCTTCTGCAATATAGCCTAAACAGCTTTATTGTAAACGAAAAGATATCTTTTGTATGGTTCCAGCTTATTTTCCTGCAAAGTTTCTGCAGATCTTTACTAACATGTCGCCGCTTCCTACGTTGTAGCCGCTGCATGCGTAAACGGCATTCAGCTCCTTCGTGGTGACGATGATCAGAGGAAGCTTCTCCGGATCCACATACATTCTGCGGGCTAAGGTCTCCACATTGGGAACGAAGGTGTCGTAAAGAACGCGGATCCTCGGGAAGGTATTGAGAACCTTGGTCAGCTTGGCGTTTTCCAGGGCTGCCTTGTCTTTTACCATAAAGATGATATCGGCGGGCAGATTCTGGAAGTCAGCCTCCTGCTCCAGCATTTCGTTTAAGATATGCTCTGTGGGCTCCTTGCCCTGCTCTAACCACATGAGCACAGCCGGATTCTTTGTGAGCTCGCTTCCCTTGACCGGATTGCCGTTTTCATCAGATACCTTGAACTCGTCCAGGGTAAAGTTGTCCAGCATATCGGCCAGGTCTGCATGGTATTTCTCCAGCTTCACAGTCTTCGTCTCTCCCTCGCCCACCACAAAAATGTACTGGCTGGCAAAGATATTTCCGTTGGGCAGACGATTATCGGTGATGACCTTGTACTGTCCGGCAGGAACCGTGATCTTCAGCTCATTGCCGTCCCACTTCTCATTTTCCAGATCCAGGGTCTGGTAACCGGCGTCCACCAGCTGACCCACGGCAAAGTCCGGGAAGTATGCCCAGTTTTCGCCTTCTCCCTTCTGGAATACGATGGCGCTGCTGCCCTTATCTAAGATCTCCACCGGAACGAAGCGGCCGTCCTCGTAAACCTCTGCCAGCTCGTTGATGGGGTTCACTCTGGAAACGATTCCCAGAGCGCGGCAGATGGCCACAAACAGGATCTTCTTGGACCGCTGGTTTCCGTTCTTTACGGTCAAAGCGCCCACTGGACGGGTCACGATCTGGCCGTATTCAATATCCGGGTTGAAGGCGATCTCCTTATTGATATACTCCCATACAGATCTGGGATCCTTGCGGAAGCCGGCCTTCTCCTCCTCTGTGAAGAAATCCAGAATGAACTGGCGGTTCTTTCTCAGGGGCTCGTTGAACACACGCGGGCATACTACATACTGGTAGAACAGATCCTCATCCTCAAAGGAGTAATCCTTTGTGAGGGCCAGAGCCTCCTTTAATACCTCCGGATCCACATCTCTCCTGTCCTTTTTGGAAAGTGTCAGAAGCAGCATCTCCTTTGCATGGGCAGAGAAGGTCTCATCCTCTAAAAATTCCTCCAGACGGGTCACGTTGCTGCGGCTCTCAAACAGAAGCTCATAAATCTCCTGGCTGTATCCGTATTTGTCCACAATGGCCTTTGCCTTTTTTGCGTCAAACATGGCAGCTACCCTGGCCTCACGCTTTTTGTTGGCAGCGTCGGTCTTCTTCATGCCCAACTCTTTCTGTGCTTCCGTGGGCTTTGCGCCGTTGACGATCTGATCCTTGGGTGCAACAGAAACAAAGTGCTCCCAGGTATCATAGTTCACCGGCTCATTCTTTAAAACGATCTCCACGGTATCCACATCCGGCGTATAGACCAGGCGCTCGCAGAATACGCCGTCCTTCTTTACATGGATGTGCATGGTTCCCAGGCCACAGGTCAGACCGCAGCAGCCGTTTTCGTCGGTGTCCATGATGGCAGCATCAAAGAAATTGGAATAGTTTAAGATTCCAAAGCCCACCTGGGCGCCCTGTACCGGCTTTCCGGCCTCGTCCTTTACGCAGACCTTCAGATATTTTGTAACTGCATATAATTTCAGATTATTCAGGAAAGAAGCCATTCCCACCTTGGAGATGATCTCCTC
Source organism: uncultured bacterium (assembly GCA_905215775.1). Classification (GTDB taxonomy): domain Bacteria; phylum Bacillota; class Clostridia; order Lachnospirales; family Lachnospiraceae; genus Alitiscatomonas. The sequence continues at coordinate 10,693 of CAJMRM010000057.1, read as the reverse complement.
TCCGCTGATCTCGCCGAAGCAGCGGCTGTGGATCAGCATGGCGCGGCTGGCAGCGTTAGTAAACCAGCCCTTATTTAATACCTCCTCCGGCTCGCAGGCACCAAGGAAATGCCATGCGCCGTCGCAGTAGACCTCCACCCAGGCATGGTTGTCGTCGCAGTGAGCCCAGCGCGGTGTGTAGATCTGTCTTGCGGGGATACCGATGGCACGGTATACGTTTACGCCGAAGGCAGACTCCTCTCCGCAGCGTCCATAGGCAGAGTAATAGGCACCCAGGGCGGAAATGGTACGGCCGTCGGTGGCCTGGTACATCACGTTCTCTGCGTTCCAGTAATTGGCCTCGATGATGGCGTCATGCATGGAAAGGCTGTTGACGCGGTCTGCCAGCAGTCCATAGAAGAACTTACGGCAGTCGCAGAGCTCCTCCTCGTTGACACGCACATGAAGCACATAATTTAAGAAAATATCCTCCGGAAGCTCCTTGGCAAACGGAGAATTCCCTCTTAAGAATACGCCGTGCTCTGCGCAGGACTGGAAGATCTCAAAATCATAGTTTGCCAGATCACTTAAAGGGCTGTTGGCATAGATCCATTTGATAGCGGCGATCACATCGGCGCTTTCGGTCTTTTCTGCCTGGGCCAGTCTGGAGAGGATTTCTTCTCTTTTCTTCTCTCCCGCTTTTTCTAACAGACGGCTGAATTTTTCTTCTGCCGCTTTCATTGCTTTTTCTGTAAACATCATTGGGTTCTCTCCTGTCTATTGGTTTTGCGCAAGGGAAAAGGCAAGTCCATTTCCAAAAGAACCTGCCTTTTCCTCCTGCCCTCCGGGGATCTTATTTACCAAAGGAATGCACAATCTCTGCGCACTCTCTGAATTCCTGCTCGTCTGTCTCCCAGATCTCATACTCGGAAAGGGTGGGAAGTCCCATGGCAACCGTACTCTTTCTGTACTTCATGCCGCTGTCTAAGGCGCCCTTTCTTCCTGTGGTATGGAAAACTACGATTCCAGTATGGTCATGGACTTCCTGGATGTTCCATTTTTTAACGCCGCAGCCAGCCATGATATCGATCCGGCCTGCAGCTGCCGCATATACGTCCTTTAACAGGTCCTTACCGGCAACCACATCGCTCTGCTGGCCGGAGGTAAGGATCGTTTTGCAGCCCAGCTCAATGGCTTTCTCCAGTGTCTCCATGGGATCTCTGGTCATATCGAAGGCACGGTGGAGCGTAACATCCATTCCGCCTGCGCAGTCCATCATCCGTTTCATTTTTTCCATATCCAGATCTCCGTCGGGAGTTAAAGCGCCGATCACAACGCCGTTGGCTCCCAGAAGGCGGAACATGCGGATCTCGTCGCACATTAATTCCATTTCCTTCTCTGTATAAAGGAAGTCGCCGAAGCGGGGACGGATCAGGATATTTGCTTTAATGTGGTCGCAGTCCTCCATCACCTGACGGAATACGAACGGGGACGGCGTGCAGCCGCCGATGGCTAAGTGGGCGCAGAGCTCAAGTCTGTCAGCGCCGCCCTTCCATGCGTTCACGCAGGACTGGTAGGAGTCCACACATGCTTCAATTAACGGTTTATTCATTTTATCAGTCTCCTTGTTTTTCTGAATTTACCAGTCTATTTCTTATAAAGATGACATGCTACAAAGTGGCCCGGCTCAACCTCAACTCTCTCCGGTCTCTGCTCTAAGCATTCCGGCTTGCATTTCTTACACCGTGCAGCGAAGGGACAGCCCTTGGGAAGGTTGATGGTGGACGGGATATCTCCCTCCAGGATGATCCTCTCCTTATGGAGCGTCGGATCCGGGATCGGAACCGCAGACAGCAGAGCCTCGGTATAGGGATGCAGCGGATTCTTGTACAGCATCTCCTTGGGAGCAGTCTCCACCACAAAGCCCAGATACATAACGGCAATACGGTCAGAGATCATCTCCACAACGGAAAGGTCATGGGAGATAAATACGTATGTCAGCTTGTACTCCTCCTGGAGCTTATGGAGCAGGTTTAATACCTGCGCCTGGATGGAAACGTCCAGAGCGGAGATCGGCTCGTCGGCGATCACCAGATGGGGATTCACCGTAAGGGCACGGGCAATTCCGATCCTCTGCTTCTGTCCGCCGGAGAACTCATGGGGATACCGGCTGGCATGCTTATCGCTCAGACCAACGATCTTTAACAGGTTGTTTACGATCTTTGCCCGTTCCTCTGCGCTCATGTCTGTGTGGATCAGAAGAGGCTCCTCGATCAGCTCAGAAACTCTCATACGGGGGTTTAAGCTTCCCGCCGGGTCCTGGAAGATCATCTGCATATCCTTACGGATGGGACGCATCTCATCCTGGGAGATATGGGAGATCTCTTTTCCCTGGAACCAGATCTCGCCGGAATCCGGGATCAGAAGGTGGTTGATCAGACGTCCGGTGGTGGACTTTCCACAGCCGGACTCGCCTACGATGGAGAAGGTCTCGCCTTCGTAAACGTCAAAGCTTACATCATTTACGGCATGGACGAACTTCGTCGGTCTGCCTAACAGAGATTTTCCCACCGGGAAAGTCTTAGATACATTTTTTAATGAAAGAATTACGTTCTTTTCCATAATCTGTTTCCTTACCCTTCCTGTGTCCGCCAGCATCTGCACTTCTGGTCTTCACTGATATCCAAAAGCTCCGGTTCCTGCTCTCTGCACTTGTCGGTCGCATACTTACAGCGCGGTGCAAAACGGCAGCCGGTCGGCATGGAAGCCAGATCCGGAACACTGCCCGGAATGCTGGGAAGCACTTTTACGCCCGAGCCTAATTTCGGCACGGAAGCGATCAGTCCCTGGGTATAGGGGTGGGACGGAGTGGCAAACAGCTTTTCCACCGGTGCCATCTCCACAATCTTACCGGCATACATAACGATCACACGGGTACACATCTCTGCCACTACGCCCAGGTCATGGGTGATCAGCAGGATACTGGAACCGTCCTCCTTCTGGAGCTTTTTCATCAGGTCCAGGATCTGGGCCTGGATGGTCACGTCCAGAGCGGTAGTCGGCTCGTCGGCGATTAGCAGCTCCGGATCGTTGCTCAGTGCCATGGCGATCATGACACGCTGGCTCATACCGCCGGATAACTGGTGCGGGTAGTTTTTTAATACCCGGGCCGGGTCAGGGATACCAACCTTCTTTAACATATCTGCCGCATGGGCCAGCGCCTGCTCTTTGGTCATATCCTGATGCAGACGGATGGTCTCGACCATCTGCTTATCAATACGCATGGATGGATTCAACGCAGACATGGGCTCCTGGAAGATCATGCTCATCTTGCCGCCTCGGATATCGCGGATCTGGGCGTCCGTGGCCTCAACCAGGTTTACGCCGTCCAGAACAGCGGAACCGTTGGTGATCTTACCTGGAGTATCCTTTAATAACTGCATAATGGATAAAGACGTAACGCTCTTTCCGCAGCCGGACTCTCCCACCAGGCCCAGGACCTCCCCGCGGTACATGTCGAAGGAAACGTCCTTGATCGCAGTCACACTGCTGGTCTTGCTGGAGAAAAATTCTGTGCGTAAGTCTTTTACGCTGAGTAATACTTCTTGTGACATATTGGCTCCTTTCCTATTTCCCTCTCTTACTTGATCTTCGGGTCAAGCGTATCTCTTAATCCATCACCGAACAGGTTGAACGCAAGGACTGTGACGAAGATCACCAGACCAGGCAGATAAACCATGTGCGGCGCGGTGCTCAGGTAGCTTCGGCCCTGGGAAAGCATTGCGCCCCATTCCGGGTCTGAAATGTTCGCACCGAAACCGAGGAAACTTAAGGAAGATGCTGCCATGATGGCAGAACCGATTCTCATGGTGAAGTTTACGATCAGGGACTGGAGCGTTCCAGGGAAGATATGGACAAACAGGATCCGTCCGTCCTTACATCCCAGGCTCCGGGCCACCTCCACATAGAGGGAGCCTTTTACGGCCAGGGTCGCACTTCGCATGATACGGGCAAAGCTCGGAACCGTAAATACGGCTACGGCGATAAATACGTTGACAATTCCGGGGCCAAGAAGAGCTACGATGGCAATGGCAAGCAGGATGTCCGGGAAGCTGAATAACACGTCTGCTCCACGCATTACCAGCATCTCGATCCAGCCGCCATAGTAGCCGGCAAGAAGGCCCAGGACCGTACCAAGGGCAGCGCCCACGATAACAGAGGACAGGGATACGCCCAGGGTCAGGGGTGTGCCTGCCAGGATACGGCTGAAGATATCACGGCCGTACTGGTCTGTACCGAATAAGTGCTTGGCACTGGGACCGGCCAGGATGTTGTCATAGTCATAGGCTTCCGGAGCATACGGAGCAAGGCTCGGTCCGAAAAGGGCCATGAGCAGAAGGAAGCACATTACGAAGAAGGCGGCAACTGCAGTCTTCCTCTTCATGAATTTTTTGATAAATTCCTTTGTCTTATTGGTTTTGACACTGACGTTCTCGTCAATATAATTCTCCTCAAAAGAGGGGTCGGTTTTCACCTGTTCATTCTGTGTGTTTGGCATAATATCCTCCTGCTTGCTATTAATCGAGGCGGATCTTCGGGTTGATCACGCCGTATAATACGTCAACCACCAGGTTGATGAGAACGTACTGGAGGGCGAAGATCATTAAAAGTCCCTGGATCACCGGATAGTCACGGAATGAGATGGAGTCTACCAGAAGACGGCCCATTCCGGGAATGGAGAAGATGTTCTCTGTGATAACGGAACCGGATAACAGTCCGCCGATCTGAAGGCCAAGGATTGTAACGACCTGGATCAGGGAGTTCTTGAACGCATGGCGGAACATAACGATGGACTCCTTCTGTCCTTTGGCACGGGCTGTACGGACGTAATCCTCTCTTAAGGTCTCAAGCATGGAGGAACGGGAATATCTGGCAAGAGTCGCCATGATACCTGTACCCATTACCAGGGACGGAAGCACCAGGCTCCTCCAGGACTCCAGGCCCGCAGACGGGAGCATGCCCAGCTTTACGGAGAAGAACTGGATCCCCATAAGTCCCAGCCAGAAACCGGGAGCAGAAAGTCCGCAGATGGCTAAGAACATACCGCCCAGGTCTGCCCAGGTTCCTCTCTTGATGGCACACATTACGCCGATGAAGATACCTAAGAACGGAGCCCAAACAAGGCCTGCACATACTAACTGGATCGTGTACTGGAATCTGGACCAGATCAGCTCAGATACCGGAATATTGGACTTTAAGGAACGGCCCATATCGCCTTTGAATAAGCCTACCATGTAGTCCACGTACTGTTTTAAAAGCGGATCGTTCAGCCCGAATTCCTCACGGATGGCTTCGATCTCCTCGGGAGTCGCCTCAACGCCTGCCAGGGTTCTGGCCGGGTCGCCGGGGATCAGATGGATAAACATAAACACAAAAATGGAAATGATTAACATTAATGGAATTGTTTCCAAGAAACGTCTGGTTATATAGCGCCCCATTGAATACCTCCTGATGAAAACGGAGCAGTTTTAGCTGCTCCGTTTCCGATTTAATATTATTCGTGATCCAGACCAACTGTTCTGAATACCATTGTTCCGCCCGGTTTGTACTGAATGCCGGTTACATAGGTCTTATAAGCATTGATGGTGTTATCATTGCCTAAGAAGATCCACGGGCACTCCTCCCATGCGATTGCCTGCGCTTTTGCATAAGCCTCTGCGATCTGGGCATCATCTGTCATCTTTAACGCGTCATCAAGGAGCTGGTTGAATTCTTCGTTATTCCAGAAAGCAGTGTTGTAGCCTTCCGGCGGGAATTTCTCGCCGTGGAGGATATTTCTCATGGAACCGTCAGCCTCGTAAGAACCGGAAGCCCAGTTTACGTACCACATCTGAACAGTTGTATCCTCAAGCGGTGCGCTTGTCTTCTCTGCGTTGGCAGTGGACTCGTTGGGAAGTACCTTTACGTTGACATTGATCTGGGACAACTGCTGCTGTACAAATACAGCGCCCTTCTGCTCGATGGTGGTATTGTCAACGATCAGCTCTACATCAAAGCCATCTTCAAATCCAGCCTCTTTCATAAGAGCCTTTGCCTTTTCCAGATCCGGCTTGTACGGAGTCTGCTCAGCAAAGAAGCGGATGGAATTGGAGAAGATGGAGGTGGGCTCCACTGCATAGCCGTTGAATACAACCTTTGCGTATGCTTCGCTGTCAAATGCGTAGTTGAACGCCTGACGGACTCTCTTATCCGCGAACGGCTTTCTTCCGTCCGGAAGGGCCCACTCGGTATTCAGAGTCACGTATCTGTATGTAGTTGCCGGTGCCACGTCGATGATGATGGACGGATCGCCTTCGATCTGGCCGACATCTGTGGTGGGTACCGGGTAGATCACGTCAGCCTCGCCGGTCTGCAGCATTGCGATACGCGCTGCATCCTCGGGAACGACCTGGAAGGTCAGGCTGTCTACGGACGGTCCTTCCTGCCAGTAGTTCTCGTTGCGGACCATCTTGGTGTAGCCGCCATCTACTCTGTCAGAGAGGATGAACGGGCCTGTACCAGCGGAGTTCTTTGCAAGGTAGTCGCTGGCGTTCTCCATAGCCATTGCCTTCGGAGACACGATACGGAACTGGGTGATCTTATTGATGAATGTGTTGTTGGGTTCTTTTAATTTGATGGTTACCTGGTATTCGCTGTCAACCACAACGTCCTCCCAGGCTTTGATGGTTCTCTGGAGCGTTAAGCTGGGATCGTTAAGACCACGCTCGTATACAGCTCTTACGGACTCTGCGTTAAACGGCTCGCCGTCATGGAACTTGATGCCTTCGTTTAAAATGAAGGTATAGTCCTTACCATCCTCGGATACGGACCACTCCTTTGCCAGAAGCGGAACCACATTGGTATCCTCGTCAAAGGTAAGCAGTGTCTCATACATTTCGTTGGTGATCTGGTTGGAAACACCATTACTGGAAACGTGCGGATCCAGGTGGGTCGCGTCCGCCTGGAGTGCGATCACAATGTCATTGTCCGGAGACTTGGCAGTGGATGCTTCCTGTTTCGCTGCTTTGGATTCTTTCACTGCAGCTGCATCTGCGGTTGTTGTTTCTCCTGCGGTCTGGGCTGCGGTTGTCTCTGCTGCCTTATCGCCGCCTCCACATGCGGTAAGGCTGAGCACCATAGCGCCCGCAAGAGCGATGGATACGATTTTCTTTCTCATCTTTTCTGAGCTCTCCCTTCTCATTTCATAACTCTAAAACTGCCGGGCGTGCCATTACGCCCGTCGGAATTACAGATTTTATTATAGCGTATTTTGCTATTTTATACAAGTATTTTTAAAATGAAACCGTTCCAATCCCTATTTTTAAATGTTTTTAACAAAAATTTTTTTATATTTTTGTCTATTCTGCCTTTTCTTTTTTTTAGAATCCCAGGGCTGTTTTGTTTACAAAGACACAGTATAGTGGTAAAATACACACGATGGTTTGAATATAAAACCTTCAATTCTATATTTTCAAAAAACTTTTTTTTACAGGAGAGGTATCAGAATGAAACGAGTCTTAGTAGCAGCCATGCATCATGAATCCAACTCCTTCAACCCCATTGTTGCGGGAGAAAAAGAATTCCGTGTGCTCCGCGGCCAGGAATTTTTTGAAAACTTCCGCGACAACGATTCCCTGACCGGCGTTGTAAAGACCTTAATGGACGCAGGCTATGAGGTGGTTCCGGCCGTTTCCTGCCGCGCCGTTCCCAACGGAGAGGTGGATTACGACTTCTATCAGAGTATAAAAAATGAGATCCTTGAGGTGGCCCGGAAGGAAAACGAGAAGAAACCGTTGGACGCCATCACCCTTTCCCTCCACGGCTCCATGCGGATCAAAAAGATCGGCGACGCCGAGGGATACTTATTAGAGGATCTAAGAAAGCTGTTCCCGGATATCCCGATCTTCGCATCCCTGGATATGCATACCACCATGACGGAGCGGATGCACAAAAACTGCAACGGCTTCGTGGGCTATAAATGTGCGCCCCATACGGACTGTACCGAAACCGGCGTCCATGCTGCGAACATGACCATCCACGCCTTAAACGACGGCGTCCAGGCAAAATCCGCCTGGGTACGGGTTCCCATCATCATTGCCGGAGAGCAGTCCTCCACCACCGTGGAGCCCATGATCACGCTGATCCGGGAGCTCCGGGAGACAGAGAAAAAGGCGGGCATCATGGCCGCTTCTTATCTGATGGGCTTCCCCTGGGCCGACAACCCGGACAGCTCTGTGGCCGTTTATGTGGTTGCAGAAAGCCAGGAGCTGGCAGATGCAGAGGCGCTGCGGCTGGCAGATTTTATCTGGTCCAAAAAGGATGAGTTCTGCTTCCAGACTGAGGCGCTCCATGAAAAAGAGGCCATCGATGTAGCCTTTGACTCCATCGAAAAAGGCCAGTATCCCGTATTCCTTTCTGATTCCGGAGACAACCCCACAGCCGGCTCCTCTTCGGATGTGACCGAATTCGTAAAAATGCTCATTGCCGATGAAAGAGTCCTCTCGCTTCCCCATCCGGTGGCTTACGGCGGCTTCTACGATCCTGAAGCCACAAAGGCCTGCGAGGGAAAGGTGGGCCAGGAGATCACCCTGACCTTCGGCGCCAAGTTTGATACAAAGACCTCCACCCCTGTGACCGCCACCGGAACGGTCATGAACTATGTAAAGGGCTGGGACGGCTTTGGCCGCTCCAACGGCGATGTGGCCGTGTTCCGCACCCACAACATTGACATCATCCTTGCAGAGCAACACATCGGCTATGCCGGACCCAAGGTCTTCCTGGATATGGGTCTGGACCTCTCCAAGGCTCCCATTGTGGTCTGCAAGCTCGGTTATCTGGGTGATGAGCATGAGGCCTTTGCAAAGAGAGCCATCCTGGTGCTGACAAAAGGCAGCACCAACGAGGACTTAAAGACCCTCCGCTACGAAACCGTTCCGCGTCCTCTGTTCCCGCTGGACAATGGCTTTGCGTATGATCCAAGAGAAAATCTCCACTAGGTTCCGGATCGGGATCATCGGTCCCGGCTCCATCTGCACCGCCTACGGAAACGCCCTGAAGGATTCTGCCTCCGTATCCCTGGCCTGTATCTGCGGCCGGGATACGGAAAAAGGAAGGAAGACCGCAGAGCGCTTCCGGGTTCCCTATTATACGGACCAGGAACAGATGTACCGGGAGCAATCCCTGGACGGGGTGCTCATCTGTACTCCCACCTATACCCATGAGGAGATGGTCCGGCGGGCTCTGGCCCGCCGGATCCCTGTCATGTGCGAAAAGCCCCTGGCCCTGGATACGGAGGCAGCCCGCAGGCTGACGGCGGACGCAGAAAAGGCCCGTGTCCCCTTTATGGTCATGCAGGTGGTCCGTTTCTGGCCGGAATACCGGGCTCTGGCGCAGCTGATCCAGAGCGGACGGCTGGGAAGGATCCGCCACATTTATATGAGCCGCCTCTCCTCCCATCCGGACTGGACTGTCTGGCACCGGGACCCGGAAAAATCCGGCGGCGGCCTTTATGATCTCCATATCCACGAGCTGGATTTTTTATACAGCGTCTTCGGACCGGCAGAAACGGTATATGCCATTGGGGATAAGGAAGAAAACGGCTGCTTCAATAATGTCTCCACCTGCCTGCGCTTCTCCTCCGGGGTTCCCGCGGTGGCCGAGGGCTTTATGGATATGACTGGAAACTTCCCGTTTTCCTCCTCCTTCCGGGTAAACGGAGAAAAAGCCTCTGTGGTCTATGAGAGCCGGACCGGGGCCATGACGCTTTATGAGCCTGGCGTTTCCGGAAGGAGGCTGGATATTCCCTGGTATGATCCCTACCGGGAGGAAACAGAATATTTTGCAGACTGCGTGCGCAGCAAAAAAGAGACCGCGTTCGTTCCGGGAACGGACGTGATCTCTGTTCTGGAAATCCTGGATGCAGTGAAGGAATCCCTGATCTCAGGGAAGCCGGTGCGGCTTCCGCAGGAGCCCGAAACTGGGAAAAGCCAGCCGGCCGGGTGAACCTTCAGATGGGTTTCCCCGCCCGGGATCATGCGTGGAGGACCACGCAGCCCTCGGACAGGGACCGCTTCACATCAATGACTCTCTGATTGGCACTGCCCTTCCAGTGAAGGGCGGTGTCTTTTTGTTCTTCTATAAAGGGACCGTCCACCAGCACATCCACATACTTTATGTACGGCAGGTCCTTTACCTCCTCCCACAGATAGCCGGTATAGACCCAGATGGTCTTGTCCGGGAAGGTGTCGCGGATCTCTTTTATAAGGGCTCCCATCTCCTCCCGGTTGGCCATATGAAGGGGATCGCCGCCGCTCATGGTAACGCCGGAGATATAGGGCTGCCTCAGTTCGGCGTACAGCTCCTCTTTGGCCGCGTCGTCGAAGGGCAGCCCGCCGCAGATATCCCAGGTGATGGGATTGTGGCAGTTTCTGCAGCCGTGGCTGCAGCCAGCCACCCACAGGACGGTGCGCAGGCCGTCGCCGTTTAACATGTCGTCTTTGGTAATATTATGGTATCGCATGGGTATCTTCCTTTCTTTCCCTCCGGGGGGGAGGCGGGTCTTTTAGGACCCTCCTGCGGAGGGGCGTAAAGTCGTGACGTTTCCAGATCCTCCTTTGTGAACTGGATCGCACGGCGGATGGCTCCTCCCGCGGGGCGCAAAGCCGTGACGTTTCCA
>CAJMRM010000056.1 GCA_905215775.1 uncultured bacterium | reverse complement strand
GGTATGATGTAATTATTCAAAATATCGCTTTTTTCTGTCAAAGCCTGATAAATGTCTTCTCCCTTTTTCCCTAATCGAATTGCAATGTTTTCAATACAGAAAACAGCAAATTCCAGCTCATTAGCATTTTGTATTTTGGTACCATTCAACATGGTTGGAACACCTCCGTTTTTCATATTCAAATTGCTGCCCGCTGTCATAGTCTCCCAAATCTTCTTTGAGAAAAATAGCTTTCTTGATATACATTGGATTGACCAGTTCCCCTTTTTCATGGAATGGGCTGAATTTATAGTCTAACAATGCAGCTGGTACATAGAGTTTTCTGGCGGTTTCAAAAATGAATATTCTGATAAACATTCCAGAACCGTCTGATCTTCCTGAAGCAGCTCTGCTGCAAAAAAGTTTGCCTCATCTTCTTCTGCCTGAACTGATAGTAAAAAAAACCTTCAGCTTTTTCTGCATATCGTGATAATGGGCTTTAATTCCCAGTAACCGGCAGAGTTCATAAGGATCTCTGGTATCGTATTTTTTGACCAGTTTTTCTATCACACTGATAATATGTGCTGCCGTTCTCTTTTGAATCACCTCCGGATCTTACACAGAAAACATATCCTGTGCATGAGTGATTATTCGTATATCCTGAACTATTCTTTGACTTTGTGCTTTCTGTACTTCTTCGGGGTGAATTTCTCTTTTGCGTTCTGCTTGGAGTCCATATATACTGCCATGACTGCCTGGAAAAACACATCTTTGGCGTCATCGTCCAGTTCGCCGCCGGCAAATAAGGAATTTACACGTCCCAATACCTCCTGAGCCTCTTTTGCACCTTTGGAGCCAAAGTTGTCTCTGGCTACTGCAATGAAAAGGTCTTTGTCCAGATTGCTCTGTGTGTCCGTTTCTTCATTATCCATTAAATAAGATACAGAGATGTGCAGAGCTTCTGCCAGTTTTCTGATATTGTTTTTACGAGGGAGCGTTCCAAGCTGCTCATAGGTGTAAAGGGAACGTTCTGAAATGCCGGTCATCTGTGCTAATTCTGTCTGAGAAAGATTCAGTGCCAAACGAGCTTCCTTCACTTTTTCTCCAAAAGTCATATTTTTACCTGCCCTTCGAAAAATATTTTTGCAGCTTCCGATTGATTGTCGACAAACTTCTGAAAAATACTATAATCAAAACCAAAACTGATGTTTTACTTCTGTTTTATTATATATCGGAAGTTTTGAAGCGTCAATAACTTCCGATTAGAAACTTCCTCATCGAACCCGGTATTGATGACTTCGCAAACCGGGGTATGGGCAGTAACAGGCGTTTGGAATAATTCAATCTTCCGATATTCCGTTTGTATGCTGTAATTATCAAGCCGCCAATAAAGAGCAGCCAGGCGGCCGTATACGTTCCCGCCTGGCATAAATAAAAATGCTGCCTGATCCCATACCGGAGACCAGGCAGCGCCCATTTCTGCTATCTATGCATTATATTTCGTCTCGTCCAGCATTCCCTCCGATTTAGCCACATAAATACTGGTAGCCGAATCTCCCGCCACATTTAAGGAGGTTACCAGCATCTCAATAGGCCGGTTAATGGCTAAGATCAGGCTGTACGCCAGAAGCGCGCCGTCGTTTACATAGCCCAGGCCGGAAAGGATCGTGAACAGGATGATGGCTCCCGCTCCCGGGGCGGCCGGGGTTCCTGCGGATGCGATCAGAGCCAGAAGAGCCACCACCACAAGCTGGCCGAAGGTCACATCGTATCCGGCGCAGCCGGCGATAAACAGAGTTGCCACCACCTGCATGATCGCAGTTCCGTTCATATTGATTGTCATGCCCAGGGGCAGGACGAAGGATGCGATTTTTTCATCCACGCCCAGCTCCTCAACCGTGGTCTTCACGTTCAGAGGCAGCGTTGCCGCACTGGAGGAGGTGGAAAAGCCGAACACCGCCACCTTTAAGATCTTACGGGCAAACTTCACCGGATTCAGTCTGGTGCTGGCCGCCACAAACAGCGGATAGCCCACAAACAGGAATACCAGGAGCAGGACCGTCGTTGCCACCACATAGGTCATGGCCGGCTTCAGATGGTGGATTCCGTAAGTGGCAAAGGTCCTGAAAAGCAGGACAAAAATGGCGATGGGACCGAACTTTGTCACCACATAATTTAAAAATACCACAACAATGTCGTTGATCTCCGTGATCAGTTTCTTTAACACAGAGGTCTTTTCCTCACCCAGCACATTCATGCAGAGTCCCAGGGAAACTGCCAGGAATACGATGGACAGAACGGCGGTGTTGCTGGAAAAGGTTGCCGTGATATTGGACGGCACCACATTTAAGACCACATTTAAGGGGTTTGCTCCCGTGGAGCCGGCCTTTCCCTCCAGCCCCTCCACCTGGATATTGAAAAATCCAGCGCTGTATATCATATATCCGGCGCCGCATGCCAGGATCAGGGCTATTACCGAGCAAGCCAGGAATCCGGCAATGGTCTTAAAGGAAATCCTTCCAAGGGCCTTTGTATCTGAAATCTGGCCGATGGCAAGGGTAATGGATGTAAATACCATGGGGACGATCACGAGCTGTAAGGATCGGATGAACAGCTGGCCCAGGATATAAAAAAGGCCCAGGTCCTTTTCCGCACCTGCGGCTGTGATATCCTGGAACAGGATGCTGTTGATGGTCTTCCAGACAGCCTCCTGGCCGGAGCGATTCAGATTCTCTCTTAGCATCATCAGCAAAAGACCGGCTGCAAGGCCGCAGACCAGGGAAATCCCCATTCTTTTGGCAAGTGAACTGGTGGTTTTCTTTTGATTCTCCATGTCGCTTCTCCTCAATCTTATTTTTACCTAAATCTTCCACATTATACTCTCATTCATTTTATTTCGCAAGGAGAATTTTAGATTTTTTTAATGTTTTTTTAAGATTTTCCCCGTTTTTTCACTGTGATCCCGTCATCCTTCTTCCACGTGACCTCATATTCCTCCACGAAATACGTAAAACCGGCAATATAATACCTCCCCTCCCCATTCCGCTTTATCTTCAGGGAATAGCCGGTACAGCCCTCTGTCATTTCCCCCACATAGGGATACAGGACGCTTTCCCGGCGATTGGGCGGCGCTAAAAACGCCTCGCTCCAGAATACCGACGCGTCCGAGCCTCCGGCCTCTCCATACTGGGCCTCACATATGGCCAGGGCATTTTTGATCTGCTCCGCCGTTTCATACAGCTCCGCCTCCCTGGCCCGTTCCACATAGCCGGAGTAAATTCCGGCAGAAGCCGCCGCCAGCGCCGCCATTATGGCGATGACGGCCATCAGCTCCACCAGAGTGTACCCTTTGCAGGATTTTTTCTTTCGTATCTGTATGCGTTTCATTATTTTTCTTTTAAAAATGCATAAAAGGCCTGCTCCGCAGCCTCATTTTCCTGCGACACGGTCCCAACGGGCGCACAATAGAAAATATATTCTTCCTTTCCGTCCAGGCCGAACATTTCCGAGGCCGCCGGAGAATCCATGGCCGCGATAGCGCATGTTCCCAGATCCAGGGCGCTGCAGGCCAGATACAGGTTTTCCGTCACATGGCCCGCGTCGATCATCATGACCCTGGGCGCGTTAAAAGCATATCTCCACTCTCCGCGGTAGGGCACGATGCTGTAATAAAAGATCACGCTGGACTTTAAGACCCATTTCTGCCGGCTCACCGACTGGACCACCTGCTCTGCAAAAGCCTCGTCCTTTATGTCCGCAGCCTTTAAAAACTCCAGCCGGTGCTCCATGGGAAGGTAATGATAAAGCCCCGGCTCCAAGCCGTCCACATGGAGGATCAGCGGATAACATTCAAAGGGATGCCTGGAACCGGCGCTGGGCACGGTCCGCAGAGTGGCATAATTGTTCCCGCGGATGCCCCGGATCCCCTGCTGGGCCCACAAAAGAAAGGACAGGGTCAGAAGATCCATGGACCCGCCGGTAAATACCCGGTTGCTCCTCCGGTCGTGGAGGATCCGTAAAAAGCTCTTATCCATGGGCAGATCCCCGAAATTTTTCGGAAGCTCCATGGCATGCTCCGTCATAGGCGCCTTCACCAGAGGCGGCTGTGGCTTTTTCAGAGTCTGGTCCGACTGGTATTCCTCCCTGGACCAGCCGATCAGTTCTCTGCTTCTTTCGATGCGCGCTTTCATTTCCTGTTCTGTCATAGGTGTTTCCTCCCTTTTATATTTCCGGATCGTTCCGGTAAAATCTTCCGTTTCCTCCCACAGGCACTGCTCTTCTGCTGCCCTCAGTTCCTGTATTCCATGAGAAAAGTATACCACAGCCGCACCCGATCTGCCACATAAACCTGCACGCAGGAAACGGCGTAAAAGGCCGCAGCCCCCGCGCCGTTTTCTTATAGTTTCATCTGTTTAGATCCACGCCCCATCGCTTCCGACCGTATAGCCGTCGGGCGTCACCGTATTGGACAGCATGGCTCCCACCGGCAGGGCCGCTCCGTCGGTATCCTTATGGAAATAATACCATTTACCGCCGATCTCCTGCCAGCCTGTGTGCATAAAGCCGCGGTTTCCGTCGCCCTCTGCATGGAGGTAGTACCAGTTTCCATCATCCTGGATCCAGCCTGTGCTCATATACCCATTGGCGTTAAAATGATACCAGAGCTTCTGTCCGTTCCACTCCAGCTGCGCCCAGCCTGCCTTTGGATAGCTGCCGTCGGTCCCAGAAAACCACCAGCCGTTGGCATCCTGCTTCCACTGACCGCCATTCCAGCGGGAATCCCCCCACCGGCTGGCCCGGACCAGCCTCGTTCCTTACTGCATAATAGCCATATCCCTTTCCCGGGCCGTATCCGCCGCCGCTTCCGGAGGAAGAGGAATGAGCGTTGGAATCCGTGGCCTTATGACCGTTGGAATCTGTGACCACATTATTACCCTCTCCGGTTCCCGGTTTCTCCGGCTTCGGCTCTGTCCCGCCAGTTCCCGGTTCCTCCGGATCGGTTCCGTCCTCCCCGGTTCCCGGCTTTTCCTGGCCGCTGCCTTCCCCTCCGGTTCCCGGCTTTTCCGGCTCCGGAACCTGGAAATCGTCCTCGCCATTGTAAATATAGGAGCCGTTGCCCCGGATATGAGCGGAGGTAAGCTTATTCCCATTTTCATCCACCAGGGCGCAGCTGGGGGAGCTGCCCTCATCCTGGATATGTGTCATTCCTCCATCCACAGCAGTCACATGAAAATGCTTATAGAACTCTGGAAGCGGCTCATTTCCTCTGCCGCAAAGCAGCGGCGCTTCCCCGGTAAATCCGGTCTTAACGGTCAAAAGTCCGTCCTCGGTGATCCTGCATATTTTGCCATACTCCTTATTCTGATCCAGTCCATAGGCCAGACCGATCTGCTGCTTATTATACAGATTCACAATCCCGCCGTTGATGGTAAGCGTCAAAGAGGGCAGGGAGCTTCCCGATGTATCTTCATTGATATTCACAGTCGCATTGCTCTGTACCACCAAAGCCGTCTGACCTTTTAACTCTCCATGATCCAGGGTAACGACGCCGTCCTGTCCAAAAATATATTTTCCCGGACTTCCCAGGGATGAACCCGTGTTTGTGATCTCCAGATCTCCGCTTCCCGTAAAAATGATCCGGTTTTCATCTTAAAAGCTGTTATAGTCAGAGATCACCCCCGAGAGGCTGTCTGTGCCTGTGATCGTATTGTCTCCCACCAGCTCAATGAACAGATCCTTTCCATCGGGAGAGCCTCCGTTTAAGCGGATCTGCTCTCCGGAAAAGCCGTCCAGGGTCAGCACCATGTTTCCCCCATAGCTCCAGCCGCCGCACACTTCCATTCCTTTCGATTCATACTCTTCCCTCCATATAGGTATTTTTTTATATAAAAAGACACGTCATTGCATAAATATACGCAATAGACGTGTCTGTTTATATTCTATATATAATTTTACCTCCAGACTGAGGCCATGACAAAGCGCCGGGATCAGATCTCCGATCCCAGTGTTAGCTGCTTGCTTGCTTAATGCTGCGCTTTTCCATACTCCCTGTCAACCCCTTTTCTGCATTTTTATGTAATATCTCCTCACCGTTGGGCCACGCGAAGATCCGGCCTGGAAAGTACGCTGAACGCCTGCTTTCATAAGGGTTTTTCTGTCCGGATCTCCATCGGGCTGATACCCGGCGCTTCCTGCCCGCCTGCTGCGGACAAAAAGATGCACATCTGGATCATTACAATATTTTATCTTATATTCGTAGAGATTGCAAGGGTCTTGTGGACTCTCATGCGGATCCGCATGTGGATTCCAATGCATTCCCGCAGGATCAGTCCTCCGCCGACAAAAGGATCCGGTCGTTGTCCAGCTCCTTGCCGGCTCCCATGCGGAACTTCTCCAGAAGGTCCGGCACGGTCATACGGGACCGCTCCTCTCCCTTCACATCAAACACGATCCGGCCATCGTCCATCATCAGCGTCCGGTTTCCCATGGTCAGGGCCTGCTGCATGTTGTGGGTGACCATCAGGCAGGTGGTGCGGTTCTTGGCCACGATCTTTTTTGTCAGCTCCAGCACCTTTTCCGCCGTGGCCGGATCCAGGGCCGCCGTGTGCTCGTCCAGCAGCAGCAGGAGCGGGGGCACCATGGTGGCCATAAGAAGGGTCAGGGCCTGCCGCTGGCCTCCGGATAAAAGGCCCACCGGCTGCTTCATCCGGTCCTCCAGCCCCATATCCAGCATGGAAAGCTGCTCTCTGAAAAATTCCTTATCCTTTTTTGAGATCCGGCTGAAGGGGATACTTCCCCTGGACGCCCGCAGGTATGCCAGGGACAGATTTTCCTCAATGGTCATATGGGGAGCCGTCCCCTTTAAGGGATCCTGGAAAAGACGGCCGATGATCCGGCTCCTCTGGTATTCGGGCGCAAAGGTGATGTCCTTCCCGTTTAAGGTAATGGAACCGGAATCCGTAATAAAGCTCCCGGCGATGGCCGCAAACATGGTGGACTTTCCTGCCCCGTTGGAGCCGATGACCGTGGCAAAATCCCCCGGCTCCAGATGAAGGGACAGATCCCGGATGGCCGTTTTTTCGTTGACCGTCCCCGGATTAAAGGTCTTTTTAATGTGCTCCAGCTTTAACATGACTGTCCCCTCCGTTTCTTCGCTTCCGCTTTCTTTTTCTGAAGCCCCGCCCACTCCTTTAAGGACGGGGAGGCGATGGCTAAGGCCACCACCACCGCTGTCACCAGCTTCAGACACTCGATGGGAACGATGGAGGTCTTAAGGATCATGGCGTACAGGAAGCGGTACAGAATGCTCCCGGTCACAGCCGCCATTACATTCCTTGCCATGGAGCGGCGTCCCAGAACAGTCTCTCCGATGATGAGGCAGGCCAGGCCGATGACCACGATCCCGGCTCCGCTGTTGATATCCGCCGACTTCTGGTACTGGCCCACCACAGCGCCCGAAAGGGCTGTTAAGGCGTTGGAGATGCAGAGCCCCACGGTGATGGTAAATACCGGGTTCACCGACGACGCCCGGACCATGTCCCGGTTGTCTCCGGTGGCGCGGATGCTTAACCCCAGACGGGTCCCTAAAAACCATACCAGGGCGGCTCCTGCAGCCAGAGTGATGCCGCCTGCCAGGATCAGCTTATAAAAGCTCCCTCCGATCCCCAGATCCCGGAACAGGGTGAACATGGTATCCTGCTTTAAGAGGCTCACATTGGAGCTCCAGCCCATGACCATAAGGTTTACCGTGTAAAGTCCCGTGTTGGTGATGATACCGGCCAGGATCGACGGCACCCCCATCCTGGTCTGGAGAAACGCCGTCACATAACCGGCGCAGGCGCCCGCCGCCATAGCTGCAAAAACTGCCAGCACCGGATGTCCGGCTGCTGCGCAGGTCACCGATACGGCCGCTCCCAGAACGAATCCGCTGTCTGTCGTCATATCTGCGATATCCAGGATCCGGTAGCTTAAAAACAGGGCCATGGCCACCAGGGCATACATAAATCCCAGTTCCAGGGCTGTCTGAACCACATAAAGCATATCCTCTTCCATCCTTCCATGTCTTTTTCCGCCCGGAGCCCTGTGCCGCTCTGCGCAGGACTCCGGACAGCCGTTCTTTTAATCCTCTGTGGTGCCTACCTCCACCAGCGTTCCCATGTCCTTAAATACGGAATAATCGATCCCCAGGGTCTGGGCCGTTTCGGTGTTCACGGTGATGATCCCGCCCTCGGCCAGGTAAAAGTCCTCCAGAGAATCCATTCCCCCGGTCATGGCCGTATAAGCCAGGTCCGCCGTCTCACGGCCCAGGTCGGTGTAGTTGACGCCGCAGGTGGCAAAGGCGCCGTTTCTCACGAAGGAATCGGCCCCGGTATAGTGGGGGATCCCGGCCTCAGCCAGGCCTTCATAGATCGCCAGCTCCGCGGACATGATCACGTTATCGGTGGGCGTAAATACAGCGTCCACGTCCTCCGCGATCAGGGCGCTGGCCGCCGTGATCACCTCGTCGTTGGTGTTGGCCGTTTTTTCTGTGTATTCGATCCCCATTTCCTCCAGATACGCCTTTGCCTCAGCAATGGGCGTTTTGGAGTTATCCTCGGATAAGGAATAGAGGAGTCCGACCCTTTTTACATCCGGATCCTGGGCCAGCATCATATCCAGGATGAACCTTGTGTTCAGGGCGTCTGAGGTTCCGGTCACATAATCGATGCCCGTCATCTCCGCCGCCTCCGGATCGGAGATAGCCGCATAGACCACCGGAATCTTCGTATCCTCGGCGCAGGTGGCCATGACCTGGGCAGCCAGGGTGGCAATGGGGATCACCGCATCCACCTGCTCAGAGATCACCTGGGTTCCGATCTGGGTCAGCACCGACTGATCGCCCTGGCCGGAGTATACCTCATACTGGATGGAAACGCCGTTCTTTTCTGCCAGGGAATCCAGCTCCTCGCAGACGGCGGCGGCGATCTCATCCAGGGACGCATGGTCCATCTGCTTTACCACGGCTACGGTATATTCTCCGCCGTCTGTTTTTTGGGCTTCCGTTTTTTCCTCTGCCGCTCCGGCCGTTTCTCCGCCTGTCTCCTTTGAACCCGGGGCCGTCGCTTCCTCCGCCTTCGCCGCACCGGTCTCTGCGCTGCCTGACGTTTCCTTTCCTGCACAGCCTCCTAAAAATGCTGCTGTTACTGCTGCTGCCATTGCTACGCTCATCATTTTTTTCTTCATAGTCTTTCTCCTCCATGCTCTTTCATTTTTTCGCATTTCAGAAACGGGAAACCAGCGGCGGTACGCGTCCGGTCCGGAGCCGGATAAAAAAACAAAAACCGCCTCAAGCCTTTCGCTTGAGACGGTTATAATCGTTTATAATCGCGGTACCACTCAAATTGACATAAATGTCCACTTTCAATGCACTACCATGCATCCCTCATTGATAACGGGTTTGGTTCCCGGCAGCTCCTACTCTTTTCATTTCAGGCCGCCCTCGAAAGTCCATTCAGCGATCCCTTCCATACTGCAATCCCACCGCCTGCAGCTCTCTGTGATATCAGAAGAAGGCTTACTCCTCTTTCTCATCGGTTTCTCTTATTTCTGTGTCTGTATTCTATGCCACTTTAAAGCAAATGTCAACCCTTTTTTGATTTTTTTCATTGTCCGCCGCTGTGATCCGGGAGACTCCCCTTTCCCGCCGATGTTTTCTATTGCCACAC
This sequence comes from uncultured bacterium, assembly GCA_905215775.1. Lineage (GTDB taxonomy): Bacteria > Bacillota > Clostridia > Lachnospirales > Lachnospiraceae > Alitiscatomonas. Next base: position 9,346 of record CAJMRM010000056.1, on the reverse strand, counting down.
GCTCCCGGCTGGATTATACTAAGGACAAAGGACAGAGCTTTTACAGGGAGGGCGGAGCATGCAGCTGACTTATCTTCACATCCACAATTTCAAGTCCATCCGGGACATGGAGATCCGGGACATTGACCGGGCCCTGATCCTGGTGGGAAAGAACAATACCGGAAAAACCTCGGTCCTGGACGCGGTCTGCGCCGTCTGCGGCTGCTATCAGATCCAGGAGGCCGATTTTAACGAAAAGGAGCAGGCCATCCGCATCGACGCGTGCTTTTCCATCAGCAGCGAGGATCTGGCCCTGTTCCATCGCATGGGCATTGTCAGCCAGTACCGGCGCTATGAGGTATGGCGGAGGGTCTTTGGGGAACGGCTCCCTTCCTTTTCCCAGGGCGAGCTGGGCTTTACCTTTCATGTAAATAAAGACGGAAAGGTCCGCTATGAGGATATTTCCCGGAAAAACAATCCCTATATCCCCATGATCCTTCCCAGGATCTACCGGATCACCGCCGACCGGGACTTAAGGCAGCTTCAGAATGACCTTCTTATGTTCCAGGAAAGCCGGCAGCTCCGGAAGCTCCGCTCCGGCTCCTGTATCTTCGATCCCGCCAAGACCTGCAGCCATTGCTTCCGCTGCATCGGTCTTATCAATCAGAAAAAGCCGGCGGAGCTTTCCGCTGTGGAGACCGCCAGGCTTCTGGAGTATAAGATCTACCAGCTGAATTTCAGCAGCTTCTCCAAAAAGCTCAGTGAAAACTTTCTGAAAAACGGCGGCTACGAGGAGATCCGCTGCTCCATAACCTGCGACACCGACCAAATGTTTTCCGTTGCGGTCACGGCCTGCAATGAAAAGCGCGGCACCGAGACTCCGGTGGAATACCTGGGAAAGGGCATGCGCAGCATCTACATGCTGTCCCTTCTGGAAACGTATGTGGCCGAGCCCGACCGGATCCCCAGCATCATCGTTGTGGAGGACCCGGAGATCTTTCTCCATCCCCAGCTCCAGAAAATGTGCTGCGAGATCCTGTACCGTCTTTCCCTGAAAAACCAGGTGATCTTCCAGACCCACTCGCCGGATCTGCTGTTCAATTTCACTGCGCGCCAGATCCGCCAGGTGGTCCTGGACGACGACATGTACTCCGTGATCCGGGAAAAGACCGATCTAGGCCGGATCCTGGACGATCTGGGCTATGGAGCCAGCGATCTTATGAACGTAAGCTTTGTATTTATCGTCGAGGGCAAGCAGGACAAATCCCGGCTTCCTCTGCTGCTGGAAAACTATTACTCCGAGATCCGGGACCAGGAGGGACGGCTCTCCCGGATTTCCATTATCACCACCAACAGCTGTACCAATATCAAGACCTACGCCAATTTAAAATATATGAACCAGGTCTATATCCGGGACCAGTTTTTAATGATCCGGGACGGGGACGGAAAGGATCCGGAGGAGCTGGCGGGACAGCTCTGCCGGTATTATGACGCACGGAACGCCGAGGACGTGGACCGTCTTCCCAGAGTCACCAGAAGGAACGTGCTGATCCTGAAATATTATTCCTTTGAGAATTACTTCTTTAATCCTGAGATCATGGCACAGCTTGGCATCGTGGAGAGCGAGGCCGCCTTTTACGATACCCTGTATAAAAAATGGCGGGAATACCTCCACCGGCTCACCAGCGGCCAGAAGCTCATAAAGGTCCTGGGCCGGGATTTTACCTCACCCGAGGATATGAGGGACCATATGGAAGAGATCCGCATCCATCTGCGGGGCCACAATCTGTACGATCTCTTTTACGGCCCCTTCCGTTCCAGGGAGCAGGAAATCTTAAAAGCCTACATCCGCCTGGCTCCCAGGGATGATTTCAAGGATATCTTAGACGCCATCGACAGCTTTCCATATTTTGACAGCAGAAAGAGCGGGAAACAGCGCTGACTGTTCCCCGCCCTTCTTTTATAAAAGCTCCACCTCCAGATCCTCCACCCGCTGCTCATAAAACTGCATCCGCCATTCCACCGGCTTTCCCGGCTCAAAATACAGGGAGGAAAAGGTGCAGCACGGCTCTCCCTTTCCCGCCATGAAAATGGCTGTGGGTCCGTCGGCCCCGCCGATGATCCCGATGGCGCTGGCTCCCGCCATAACGCACGCATCATTCTTCGCCTCCGGAAGGAACCGGTCCTCCGGCTCCCTGGACGGGATCCGCCTGGGACGGTCGTCGCCGCCGTCCCGGATCTGCAGCTCTCCTCTGGGGAGCTCCGGGCTTACGTCATAGGTCATGGCCATCAGATGGGTGGGGTACTCCCATTCCCCCATGCGCCGGAGAAACCTCCGTCTTTCTTCCTGCTCCATCCCCTCCGGCGCGTCAAAGGCCCTCCAGTCCATCTCCTCCTCCCGGTACTCCAGAACCGTCAGCACATGATGCGTTCCGGTGGAGGGATGGATAAAGGGGATCCGGTCTCCGGGTCCCCGGACAGTGAAACGGATCCCCGGAACACAGGCCCGGTCCCGCTTCATAGTAAGGCTTAAGGACCGCAGCTCCGGCGGCCGCTTTGTGGCCCAGGAAAAGCTCCAGCGGTTGATGGACCAGGCCTTATCCGGATCCAGGCCGTAATGGTCCAGGAGCCTCCGTTCCTCCTCATACGGGTCTGCCGCCAAGTACTCCTCCACTGCCGGACCCTCCACCAGATCCCCGTCGTTATCGATTTCCGGAACTTCCCCGGCCTCTCCATCACCCTGTCCCCCGGCGTCAGCCTCCCGGCAGGATTCCGGGAGCCAGCAGAGGCCATTTCCCTCCGCGCCCCTGAGCTGTTTTCCATTCAGCACCACCACCGGCCGGAAGCCCGTTTCCAGGGGATTTTCCTGTAAGATCCTCTCCCGGTCCTCCTCCGTCAGCTTCTCCTCCTCCAGGTCCCGGTACTGCTCCAGAAAGGCACTCACCTGTCCCGGATCGATCTCCGCGAAAATATCTGCCACCAGTCCCTTCCCGCACCGGTACACCGCCGGGACATGCCAGATCTCCTTCCCCCAGGAAAAGGTCTTTCCCACCGGGATCTCAAGTCCCCGGCGGCCCCTCTGGCCGTAAAAGCCCCCTTCAAAGGTCACTCTCCATTCCCGGTCCTCGCTCTGCGCTTTTCCACATGTCTTCCGGTCTTCGTTTTGTATATCCACAGGATCCCCTCCTTCTTCCTCCAAACGTGAATCTGAATTGGACGGCTGCCATCTGGCCAAATATGGAGCAGGACCGCATTTTCAAAATCAACGTAGGATATATGTACCCTATTTTATCATATTTATCCTCAAAAAACACTGGAAAACACCGTTCCCCCACTCCCGGCCCGAGCGCAGAGGCCGTCTCCGGACAAGAAAGAAGCCCGATTGCAGGCTTCTCCGTCTGCGGCATAATTCCCTTCCGCCCCATGGCGATCCCCGCGGAGCGTTTTTTATGTCATAGGACGCACTTTCCTATGATATAAAAAAACGGCAGCCAGTCCAGGATCGGACCAGCTGCCGCATACGCACAATACAAGTTATTTTATTTCCAGTTAAGCGTTTGTTTTTTCTCTCTTCTTGATCTCCGGAAGGATCAGTCCCAGAGCCGTAAGAACGAAGGGAGTGATCACGTTTAAGGCTGTGGAGGCCATATCGCCTTCCACATACATACCAAGGAGACAGCAGGCAGCCGTTACGAAGAAGCACCATACGCCTGCGGTCAGAGCGATGCCCTGGTTCTTTACGAAGCGGTACTCCGGATGGAACTTGCCTGCAGCCTTTCTTAAGGCAATGTAAGCGGCAAATACCCACAGGTAACGGAGCGGCATGGTTACGGAATTCAGCTTATTTAACTGTGTTAATACAGCAGCTGCGCCCGGTACGAAGGACTGGATCAGGATGATACTTCCGGAAAGAACTACAACCATCCAGATACCATTTACATATGCGCCCTTGTCGTTCTTCTTTAACAGCTTGGTGGGAACGAACTGTCTTGCGTCCTCGTTGTCAAGAAGCATACGAAGCGGAGCGTCAATACTTAAAACAAGAGTAGAGAACTGTCCAATGGCGTTGCAGGCTGCGTAGATGATCAGCAGAGCATTGCCTACGCCGTAGTACTCACCTAACTTCTGGAATGCCCAGTAGGCGCCGTTGGAAACGTAGGAGTTAAAGCTTTCCTTGCTCTCGTTGATGATGGTCGGATCGAACATCTTGCCCATGGCAATGGTTCCCAGGATCGCACATACCATGACCATAACGGCCAGAGCGATCATACCCTTCGGGAATCCCTTGGACGGATCTTTTACCTTATTTACATACGGGGAGATCTTCTCACATCCGCCCACTGCGAATACCAGGATGGACAGGGAAGTGAAGTAACCCACGTTGAACTTCGGGATCAGTGCCTCTTTGGTGAATTCCATTGTCACATACTCTGCGTTGGGATTGATCACCGGAGCGGCAAACATCATCAGGATGTACAGGATGGACATTACGAACATACTGGTTCCGGCAACGGTAGCCAGCTTCTTAAGCGGGTTTAAGCCGCGGCTTGCTACCCAACTGAAGAACAGGAGAACTGCCAGAGTCGCCAGCTGTACAGCGATGGTCGGGAATGTATCGTAGGTGGTTCCGTTCTGGAATACCATCCAGCTTAAAGCCTTTAATCCGCCGCTGCCCTTACTTGCAATGTAAGTTACGTGGCATGCCCAGTAGGTCCAGCCGGCATAGTATGCAAATTTCGGGCTGATGGTTTCGTGGATCCAGGAGCTTACGCCGCCGCCGGAGTTCTTGAATGCGGAGCCCAGCTCACCAACCATGAGCGCGTAGGGAACAAAGTAAAGGGCAAACATCATTACCCAGCTGAAGATAACCTGGATACCATTGAAGTATACGAAGCCGTTCAGAACGTTTCCGAATCCCCAAACTGTGGAAAACGCCATAAAGGCTAAGGTATACCAGGTAATTTTCTTAGAATTTTCCATTGTGTAACCTTCCTTTTCTTTTTTGTATTTGTGCAACCTCTGCATTATAGCACAGTTCTTGTTAAATTCCAAACGAATTTGTTAAAATTTTATATACTTGAATATAATGCACAAAAAAACAAAATTTATTCTTCATTTTATATGTTTTTTGCAGATGGGTGGATTCCTCCCGCCAATACTATTCCTTTTGGTTATATTTGTTATATTTATACATTATATCTTTTTTGTAAACTTTATTAAATTTATATAAAATACCAGACATTTTCCAGGTTTTTCCTATGAAAACGACGATTTTTTGACGTTTTGTCCCGGATTTATTGACTTTATCTCTTTACAGGCTTATAGTATGTACTTATAAATACTAACAAGGAGAGAATAATTATGAACACACTTGTAATCGTCCTCATCTCCGCGATCTGCCTGGCCTCCGCCTATGTGCTGTATGGCCGCTTCCTTGCAAAGAAGTGGGGCATCGACCCCAAAGCGAAAACACCGGCAGTCGTTCATGCAGATGGACAGGACTACGTCCCCACCGACGGCTGGACCGTTTTCAGCCATCAGTTTTCATCCATCGCCGGAGCCGGCCCTGTGACCGGAGCCATCCAGGCGGCCGTTTTCGGATGGGTTCCCGTTCTTTTATGGATCCTCATCGGCGGCGTTTTCTTCGGAGCCGTCACAGACTTCGGCGCTCTTTATGTAAGCGTGAAAAACGACGGTAAGTCCATGGGACTGCTGATCGAAAAATATATCGGAAAGCTGGGCCGCAAGCTGTTTCTTGTATTCTGCTGGCTCTTCACCTGGCTGGTGATCGCGGCCTTTGCAGACATGGTTGCCGGAACCTTCAACGCCTACCAGACTGTGGACGGCGTGACCAGCTTATCTGCCGCCGCCAGGACCAACGGCGCAGCCGGGACCATTTCCTTATTGTTTATTGCCTTTGCTATGCTTTTTGGCGTACTGCAGACACGCCTCCATTTCACCGGCTGGAAGGAGACCGTTCTGGGCCTGGCCTGCACCGTAGCTGCCCTGGCCCTTGGAATGCTGGCCCCCATCACCGCCGGAAAAGAGGCCTGGACCTACATTACCTTCATTTATATCTTCTTTGCGGCTGTACTGCCCATGTGGCTTTTAAAGCAGCCCCGTGACATCATGACCACCTACATGTTCATCGGCATGATCGCCGGATCTGTGCTGGGACTTTTCGTGGCCCATCCGTCCATGAACCTGCCCATGTACACCGGCTTCCACAACGAAAAGCTTGGAAACATGTTCCCGATCCTTTTTGTCACCGTTGCCTGCGGAGCCGTTTCCGGATTCCACAGCCTGGTATCCTCCGGCACATCCTCCAAGACCGTGGCCAACGAAAAGGATATGTTAAAGGTGGGCTACGGCGCCATGGTGCTGGAAAGCCTTCTGGCCGTACTGGCCCTCTGCGTGGCAGGCGCTGCTGCCGGAGCCGACGGAACTCCCGCCGCAGGAACTCCGTTCCAGATCTTTTCCAACGGCGTTGCCGGCTTCTTCCAGATGTTCGGCGTTCCCATGTACATCGCCCAGTGCTTCATGACCATGTGTGTTTCTGCCCTAGCCCTCACGAGCCTGGACGCCGTAGCCAGGATCGGCCGTATGAGCTTACAGGAGCTGTTCTCTGTGGATGACATGGAGCACGCCGAAGGCTGGAGAAAGTTCATCTGCAACAAATACGTTTCCACCCTGCTGACCCTTTTCTTCGGCTTTGTCCTGACCCGGATCGGCTACTCCAACATCTGGCCGCTGTTCGGATCCGCCAACCAATTATTATCTGCTCTGGTGCTGGTAACGCTTTGCGTATTCATGAAGGTCACAGGCCGCAGCAACAAGATGCTGTTCCCGCCGCTGGCGATCATGCTCTGCGTCACCACCACCGCCCTGGTACAGAGGACCAAAGCGCTGGTGACCGCCTTTGCCTCCGGCTCCGCCACCTTCATGGTAGAGGGACTCCAGCTGATCATCGCCGTCCTTTTAATGCTCCTTGGCCTGATCATCGTTGTAAACTCCCTGCGGGCCTACTTTGCCTCCAGGCATAATTCCGAAAAGACGGCTCCTGCTGCCGCTTCATAGAGCCGGATCAAAAACTGCATGGACGCAGGAACCGATAAAAAGGCCCTGTCCCGGGATCTCCTTTTCAGGTATCCCAGGACAGGGCCTTCTGCATTTCCGGCATCTGTATGCCTTACTGTCCTCTTTCATTAATAATTGATTCCGGAAACAGCCAGCTTTCCATCCCGGAGTCCGAAAACAATGTTGGGGTCGCTGCCTTCACCGGCAAGGATAAACCCTGCCCGGCTGGCCTCCACAGAAAAATTGTCTTCCGTTTCAGAAACTGCCATCTCTCCCTTCAGCTCCTGAATCCGGATGGTCAGAATGTCCTTCATATGGTCCATGGTAACGATCTTTCCATCCTTTTTCCATCTGGTCTGGACGCTGCCGCCCTCCGAGGGCCCGGGATCCGTGGAGGGCTCTGCTTCGGTCTGCTCTGTGATCTGCTCCGTCCATTGCTTTACCTCCTCATCGGTCACCTGGCGCTCCCCGTTGACGGCCCATATGGAAACAGAATCCACGATCCCTTCTTTGCTGCATGTCGTATGCACAGAGCATGCCTCCCCATACAGCTCCGCCTGGAAAATACGTCCCAGGTAAAAGGAATGGTCCTCTGTCCAGTTTTCCTCTCCGCCGCCAAAAAGCTCCGCTGTCTCGCTGTCCTTCATACCCAGAAGCCCGGTCGCATCCTCTAAGGACATCTCTGCATGGCCTGCATTCTCCGTTTCCGGCGTTTTCTCTGTACTGCCGCCGTTTTCTGCCGTCTCCGGCTCCTCCGCACGGACAGTTTCCTGCTCTGCCGGCGCATCTGTGGCTTCCTTCTGCGGGCCGCACCCTGCCAGGATTCCCGCCATTCCTACGATCGCCATCCATTTCCATTTTTTCATAAACGGCCCCTCCTTCTACTTCTGTTCCGCCCCGGCCTGCATCGTAAATTCCTGGGGACCCATGGCTCCCGGAGCGATCTCATACGGCTGGAATACGATGACCGGAGCATCCGCTTCGTTCATGTAAAACGCTGTTTCCTCACCAATTTCCGGCAGGCTGTCCTTAAAGAAGGAAGCTCCCTCTTCTCTCTCTCTCTTTTCCATCTGGGCAAGGATCTCCCGCTCTGCCTCAGCCGCGTAATCCTCCCCAAGAACATCCTTTAATGTGACCGTTTTCCCACTCTGCAGGTCGATGTTGTAATAGTTCTCCCAGCCGCCTGCATTGTTCCAGTTTTCTGTCCCCATCACTGCCAGAGACAGATAACGGTCTGTCTGCCCTTTGACCTCATACCAGATCTTTGCCTGGAGATCATGGGCCATCCATTCCTCCATGGTCCCTCCCGTTTCCAGAAAGGCCTGGCGGTACTCTCTGGCGCGTTCTTCGGACTCTTTTGCGCACGTTTCACAGATCCTATGGATCTCCTCGTTGATCTCCTTTTCCAGTCCGTCAAAATCCGCAGAGATCATATCGAGATCCGGGATCTCCACAGAAAGCCTGAGATCCTCTGTTTCCGTTTCATAAGAGCGGAAGGTCAGGACCCTGGCAAGCTCTCCGATCACCGGAAGCTGTCCCGCTGCGCTGGCAAAAGAAACGCTTGTATTGAGCCCTGCCGTAAACAGAAGGACTGCGGCTGCGGCCACAGCCCCGGATTTTCTGAAGCTGCGCATAAAAATGACTGTATTTCTCTTTTTATTCGCCCTTCGGATCTCTTTCTGGATCCGGCCGGACAGCTCGCCGGGAACGGGAATACTCTCATATTCTTTCTTCGCGTCATCAATACTCCTCATAAATCTTCCTCCTCGATCGACAGCCTCAGCGCACGCAGCCCCCGGTAAAGTCTGGCCTTCACCGTATTCAGGTTCATATCCATGATCTCTGCGATCTCTTTCAGCTGGAGGTCCTCATAAAACCTCAGCTTGATGATCGTCTGCACCTCCGGGGACAGCCGGTTGATATGTTCATACAGGCTGTCCTGGGGTTCATATCCCTTTTCCTCATAAACAGCCTCATTTCCTTCCGGCTCCAGAGATACCTGTCTGTTCCGCTCCTTCAATAGCTGGAGACTTTCATTGACAATGATCCTGTAAAACCATGTCCGTACTGCATTTTCATTCCGCAGATCCCCATAATGCTCCAGAGCCTTACACACAGAGTTCTGAACCGCATCCATCGCGTCATCCTGGTTTTTTGTGTAGCTGAAAGCCAGTCTGTAAAATTTGTTCTGGTTCTCAATGATATAGTCTACAATCTTTTTGTACAAATCCATCTTCATGAAGTGATCCTCTCCGCATTTTCTGCGTTTGTATCTTATAGATTTCTTTTC
>CAJMRM010000055.1 GCA_905215775.1 uncultured bacterium | reverse complement strand
TTATTGTCCGGTGGAATTTACCACTGCACTGGAATTTAAAATTTCAAGTCAGCTTATACTGGGGGGTATATTTATGACACGTTACTGCCTTAAGAGTGGACTTACCAAAACACGTATTTACGAGATGGTTTGTGAGTATAATCCGTATGGTTTTACTCTCCCTTCCCTCCGGAATTGCACTTTCCAGCACCGGAGAGATTCTTACTGGTTACGGTTTGACCTGTCGGGATCCCGATGGGAAGTTTACTTTACCATATGGGCCGGTGAAGCCCGTATTTTCGTTTCGGAGCAGATCGAGTCTGATTCCGGGTCCCTGATCCGGATATCCAGGAAGTACGTTTCGGTCCCGTTTGAATATCTTCGTGACAATGGTTTTCTGCGGGAAGCTGCATGATAAGGGAACTGGCTGCCAAAGCAGCTTAAATAAATTTTTATAGCACGTCAGGCAGGATCAGGGGGATCCCCGACAGTGCGGAAAGGACAAATATGGAATACAGAGTAGTTGGGATCAGAAGGAACATGGAGTTTGATACAAAGGATGGCGGTAAAATGTCCGGTGCAAAGGTATATATGACCTGTAAGGACGATCGTGTGGATGGCTGTATGACAGACTCCTTCTTCGTCAGCACAGCATCAAAATGTTATGCCAATGTGGCGGCCTTACGGCCTGATACAGACGTTGAGGTCTATTTTAACCGGTATGGTAAGGTCGACGCGATTGTGGCTCTCAATTAGCCCCCCGGCGCTGTCAAGGCTGGCCGCAGGCCATTTATTTAGCCTTGACAGTGTTGATATAAAACAATAGAAAGAGGGGTCGAAGGGACGCACTTCTCCTTCGGCCCCTTGATCATATCGTCCAATAGCTTAGTGGTAAAGCAATGAGCGGCCGCATTAACTGGTACATAAGACCCGGGTTCGATTCCCGGTTGGACGTTTGAGGTGATGGCAATGATCTTAGAACTGGAAAAGGATCAAGCTTTATATCTATATCGGACTATACGTAATAAGATCAAGGACGTGAAACGGCATTTGGACTGGCTGGAACGTATGGCTGATACGGATTATAAGATCGAAAAGCATCTGGAAGCTCTGGTTGTCTCTAAGAAGGAATATGAGGTTTTATCTCTTGTTATTGAGGAACTGGAGACTCAGATTGCAGAGGATCATATGGATAATTTTATAAATAACCGGGGCTGATGTATTCTTAAACTATTCACGGGGTTGCCTTCTTTAACGAATAGTTGTAACAATACAAATCCGTAATACATAAAAACCTCTGCCATGCGGACGATACTATCCGCACGGCAGAGGTTTTTTTAATCCAGCAGATTTCTGTAATATGGCCAGTTGGCAGTCATGACGCTAACGGTTACATTATTTGCAGAACCAGTTTCATGGATGCACTGGATCTGGCCGTTGGGTGCCCAGCTCAAGAACATGATCACATGAGGGGTTTTACCGGTGATGACAATAATATCTCCGGGCTTTAGGTCCGCCCTGGCGACCGGACGCCCCGTGGCCTTAAGGCCTTCGGTTCCCTCATAGGGAAGACGCTCCCCTGTGACGGACCAGTATACCCAGTTGATCCAGCCGGAGCAGTCAAGTCCCTTCAGGATACGGCCTCGGTGGTCCGGAATCGTAATGGATCCAAAATTGTTTCCGCTGTAATTTCTGGTGCTGGCTTTTCCGCCCCAGTAATAGGGAATCTTTCCCACGGACTGCAGTGCAAAACGGATGATCTCCTTCCGTTCCTCTGAGGTATCCGCAGGAAGCTTTTTCATATAGGATTCGATCTCTGTACTGGACAGAGGCGCCTTGGTGCCTTCCACGGTAACCGTGATGCCGTAAAGCTCCGTCCAGTCCTGACGACTGATATGGTTTACAAAAGCCTGTGTCCGGTCTGTCCAGCCTGTCCATGGGCGGCCCTCTTCCACTGTGCTTCCGGCTGTATCCAGGGAGAACAGATTTTCCGATTCCTCCAGGCTCTGGACCCTGGCGGTGATCCTCAGATCGATATGGCCAGGGCAGATAAGCGCGGAACGGGAGGCCGTACCCTGGCCATTTTCCGACGATACGGCGGCGGTATGTATAGAGTGATCGGCTCCTGCCAGAAGACCGGAGGCCTCCGGCTCAAACACCAGGGCAGCCTGGTCCGGCTCCTCCGGCCGGATGATCACAGCTTTCCTGCTTTCTGTGGGCTCCGCAGCAGACGTCTCCGGTGCAGGAGCCTCTGACGGGGCCGGCGAAGGTGCGGCCGCTGTACCGGCTCCGCCGGAGGTTTCGGCCGGGGATGAGGAGGGACTGGAGGTCTCCGGTTTTTTCTGCGTCTCTCCCGGCCGTATAATGGTGACCTTTGGCTTCGTTTCCTCAATGTATACACTTTCAGCGGTTTCCGCCAGAGAATCCAGAGGGCTGGTGGTGGTCTCCACCTGGACGGTGGTACCAGCAAAGGCCGGAGTTGTTTTTTCTGTGGAGGAGGCCGCCGTACTTCCGGAATTTCCTCCGGAGGGGGCATCCGGAGGGGCCCCGGAGTTTAGCGTATCTCCGGACGAGCCGGTTATGGTCTCGCCGTTTTCGTCTGTCTCCCCTTCTGCCCCCTGGGATTCAGCAACAGAAATTTCTGTGTTGATGCTGCTCTCTCCGTTAAAATAATCCTCTCCCTCCAGCTCGGAGTCGGTCTCCTCTCCGGAAGGAACATGGGAGGGATCCACGCAGCCGGCACAGAAGTAGACGTCACCCATGGCAGCGCTGTAAGAATGGGAAGCGCTCCAGAGCTGGTTTGTATACCGGCGGATCTGCTCCAGGTCATGGATGTCGTTGTAATAACAGTATACGCTGGCCATGGAAAGGATCTGCTGGGCGTTTGACACGGCAGAGGTGATGTTTCCATCTCCATCATAAAAGGATACGCGGACATTTTTAAAATGCTCCACGGCCCAGGTCGAGGGATCATTGGGATCCTGTGAAGAGGAAGCCGGGTTATGCTTTCCCAGAACCTTTGCCTGGGATACTCCCAGCCGGGAAGCCAGCCGGGAGGGAGCCATATTGGCCATGTCGTAGATCCCTGCATACCACTGGGAATCCTTTTGGATCAGCTCCCTCATAAGTATTTCTGCATAGCTCTCCCCTCCGTCCCCGTCGTACATATAGGCGAAGTTCAGCCTGTACGGCGCCGGGGCCGTCTCATCCATAGCCTGTATGCTTTCCCGGCTTTGGCTGGTCTCATCCTCTTCTGCTCCGCTGGTCCCGGCATCTGTTTCCGGTCTGCTCTCCTTCTTTTGGGAGGATTCTTCTGCTGCTGCGGAGACAGACGGCGGAGTGTACGGCATCACGGCCGAAAATGCTATGCATGTACAAAGGAGCATCACGGCCGCAGGACGCATCCCTTTATATAAATTCAGATTTTTTTTCATTTCGTAATACCTGCTGTTGGTTTCTCATAAATAGATACTGCCTTCTGGTTCAAAGACAGCAGGATAAGTATATCATACAAGTGGCTGTGATTTCCTAAATTCTTTCTTAATTTTTTTGTTTGTCGGCATGATACTTTATTATGGCATTCCTGTGAATGGATGTTAAATTGTGATCCTCCGGGCTTCCTTGGGACTCCCCATAGAGGAAGGAGCCGCCGACTGGCCCCTCCGTATTCCGGATGCGGATGCCGCAAAAAAGCCCCTCCGGTCCCGGCAGAAGCCGGATCGCCGGAGAGGCTTTTTATATGGCCTTTTATTTTATTTTTGCATATTCCTGTTTGATACGGGCGAATTCCCGGATGATCTGGATGGCTCCGTCTGCGCCGGCCTTACTGCTGTTGATGCACAGATCATAGCTTTTTGAATCTCCCCAGCGCTTGCTGGAGTAATAGTTATAATAGCTGGCTCTTTTTTTATCCGTTTTGATCATAACATCCCTGGCCTGGGACTCGGAGATCTGGTGGCGTTCCATCAGAGTGCGGATCTTTACGTCCTCGTCGGCGGTGATGAATACGGTGACCACATTGGGAAACTCTGCCAGGGCATAATCGGCGCAGCGGCCGATGATCACGCAGGATTCCTCAGAGGCCAGCTGCTTGATGGTGTCAAACTGGGCCAGGAAGATCTTATGGTTGATGGGCATATCCATATAAGCGGAATTGGTATATCCCAGGGAGTATGTATCCATCACCAGGGAATATAAAAAGCTGCTGGTGGGTTTTTCATCGTGTGTCTCAAACAGTTCTCTGCAGAGTCCGCTCTTTTTTGCAGCCAGGTTAAGAAGCTCCTTATCGTAGCATTTAACACCCATTTCTTCTGCCAGTTTCTGTCCGATATGCCTGCCTCCGCTTCCACACTCTCTTCCAATGGTAATAATTAAGTTATTGCTCATATCCCACAGCTCCTCTCTGCAATTGCAAGTCTATACCATATATTATACAATATTTTCGGAAAATTGCAAGATATTTTCTAAAAAAATAGAGGGCTTCCGTTGGAATGGGAAATTCCCGGAAGTCCTCTTCCCGGAAAGTCAATGGGCCTTCCGGTTAATATATTCGGTTCTGGTCTTGGAGTATGTAAATTTCTGGCTGCTGTAAAGGCCGTAATAGCCGGAAAGGGCGAAGCTCACCGAGACCGCCAGGGCAAAATATTTCATGCCCTCAAACCCGAACAGCTCAAAGCCCATGAAAATAGTGGCGACGGGACAGTTGGTCACACCGGCAAACAGAGCCAGCATGCCGCAGGCAGCGCACAAGGACGGTTCAAAGCCCAGAAGATTTCCAAAGGCAGCTCCCATGGACGCTCCCACCGCCAGAGTCGGAACGATCTCTCCGCCCTTAAAGCCGCCTCCCAGGGCTGCTGCGGTAAAGAGCATCTTTAACAGAAAGGCCTCATACGGAATCTGTCCCTCCATAGCAGCCTCCACCAGATTAAAGCCTGCTCCGCAGTATTCCCGGCCAAAGATCAGGGAAAGACCGATGAAAAGGATCGAAGCCGTGAGGATCCGGGCATAGACATTCGGGAGCTTTGTCTTATACAGCTTCTGGGACTCATGGAGCAGGATACAGAAGCAGACGCTGACAAAGGCTCCCAAAAGGGCCAGGAGAACAATGAGGGCCGCCGGCTTAAGAGAAAATTCCGGTATATGGAGGATGGTGAAGGCCTCTCCGCGGAGTCCCAGCCTGGAGGAAATAAAGGAGCCGATAAAGGCGGAAAATACGCAGGGAACCAGGGCCGCATAGTAGGCCACGCCGACACTGATCACTTCCATGCCGAACATGGAGGCGGCCAGGGGCGTGCCGAAGATGGCTCCGAAGCAGCCGCTCATACCGCTCATAATGGCGATCTTTTTGTCCCGCTCATCCATATGGAAAAATCCTCCCAGGGTATTTCCGATGCAGCCGCCGATCTGAAGCGCAGCTCCCTCTTTTCCTGCGGAAGCGCCTGTTAAATGGCTCAGGATGGTGGAAATAAAAATACAGGGCAGAGTGGAAAAACGGATCTGCTCCGTAGAGGAAATGGATTCCAGGATCAGATTGGTCCCCTTATTCCCCACCTGATCCAGAGCCTTATGGACCAGGACGATGAGGATGCCCGATACAGGCATCAGAAAGAGCATGAACGAATGCTCCCTGAAAAACTGCTGGGATGCGGCCACGCCGTAACCAAAGGCCGTTCCCACCAGGCCGCAGATCGTCCCCATCAGAAGAGAAATAAAGGTCCAGCGCACAAAATACGCGCCGTTCTTTACAATCCCCGATAAGTCATCTCTTGTATGCATGATCATATCCCCCTTTTTCTCCGGCCTGCACGATATGGACAGACCGGAATTTCATGCCGGATATCCCTTCCGGCTTACATGTAGAACCAGGAGGTGCGCTCCACGGACGGGGCGTATCCGGCGTCCTCCAGGGCCCGGATGATCTGGTTTTTATGCTCGGTTCCAAAGGTCTCCATGGTGATGGTAAGGAGAACTCCGGCGGAGCGGTTTACATTGGCGAATACATTATGATCCAGCTTGATCACGTTGCCCTGGAGCCTGGCGATCAGCGCGGATACGTCGGCCAGCTGGCCCGGCTTGTCGGGAAGCATCACAGAAACCGTAAAGATCCGGTCACGGAGGATCAGACCGTTCTGGACCACGGTGGCCATGGTCAGCACATCCATGTTTCCGCCGCTTAAGACAGAAACCACCTTCTTTCCTCTGAAGTCCAGGTGCTTTAAGGCCGCCACTGTCAGGAGACCGGAATTCTCCACGATCATCTTGTGGTTTTCTGCCATATCCAGGAAGGACAGAGTCAGCTCAGAGTCCTCAATGGTGATCACCTCATCCACATTGGCCTGGAGATATGGAAACAGCTTATCTCCGGGAGTCTGGACTGCCGTGCCGTCAGCGATGGTGTTGATGACAGGGACCGATACGACCTTTCCAGCCTCTAAAGAGGCTTTTAAGCAGGCGGCCCCTGCCGGCTCCACAGCGATCACCTTCACCTTGGGATTTAAAAGCTTTGCCAGGGTGGAGACTCCGGTACACAGTCCGCCTCCGCCCACAGGTACCAGGATGTAATCCACCGTGGGGAGCTCTTTTATGATCTCCATGGCGATGCTTCCCTGGCCTGTGGCGATCTGCAGGTCATTGAAGGGATGGACAAAGGTATAGCCGTGCTCCTCGGCCAGCTCATAGGCGTGGGCGCAGGCCTCGTCGAATACATTTCCAAAAAGCACCACATCGGCGCCCAGGCTCTTGGTGCGGTTTACCTTGATCAGCGGCGTGGTCACCGGCATCACGACAGTGGCCTTTACTCCTGCCAGCCTGGCCGCATAGGCCACTCCCTGGGCATGGTTGCCGGCAGACGCGGTGATCAGTCCCCGCTCCTTTTCCTGGTCTGTGAGCTGGCTGATCTTATAATAAGCGCCCCGGACCTTATACGCCCCGGTCCGCTGCATATTTTCCGGCTTGAAAAATACCTTATTCCCAGAAAGGCTGGAGAAATATTCGCTGTAGATCAGCTTTGTTTCCTGGGTGACCTTTTCTACGATCTCAGATGCTTCTTCAAATTTTTCAAGAGTGAGCTCTGTCATTTCCATTGATCTTATTCTCCTTTTTCCCTGGTATCGGACTGGAACAGTGCGTTTACAAAATCATCGGAGCTGAATTTCTGAAGGTCGTCGATCTTCTCTCCCACCCCCACATATTTTACCGGTATGCCCAGCTCCGACTGGATGGCCACGGCGATGCCGCCCTTGGCAGTCCCGTCCAGCTTGGTGAGGATGATGCCTGTGATGGGGGCGGCCTCCATAAACTGCCGTGCCTGTACCAGGGCGTTCTGTCCGGTGGTGCCGTCAAGGACGACCAGTGTTTCCCGGTACGCCTCCGGATACTCCTTATCAATGATCCGGTTGATCTTTTTCAATTCCTCCATAAGGTTTTTCTTATTATGGAGACGGCCGGCGGTGTCGCAGATCAGAACATCGGCGTTTCTGGACCTGGCGGCAGAAATGGCGTCGTAAACCACGGCTGCCGGATCCGAGCCCTCCTTCTGGGCGATCAGATCCACGCCGGCCCGGTCGGCCCATTCCGAAAGCTGCTCGATGGCGGCGGCCCGGAAGGTGTCAGCGGCGGCCAGGATCACCCGCTTCCCATCGGCCTTCAGCTGGTCTGCCAGCTTTCCGATGGAGGTGGTCTTTCCGACGCCGTTGACGCCGATCACCAGGACCACCGATTTCCGGTGCTCAAATTCGTAGGCATTTTCTCCCAGATCCATTTTTTTCTTGATGCTGTCGATAAGGAGCTGACGGCACTGGGCGGGATCCTTGATGTGCTGCTCCTTCACCGCTTTTTTCAGCTCCTCCAGCACGGACATGGTGGTCTGGATGCCCAGATCACCCATGATCAGGGTCTCCTCCAGCTCCTCATAGAAATCCTCGTCTATGGCTGAAAAGCCGGAAAAGATCGAGTCCATACCGGATACGATGTTTTCCCTTGTTTTTGTAAGTCCGGCTACCAGACGGGAAAAAAATCCCCTTTTTTTCTCTTCCATGGAAATCCTCCTATTTATCTAAATCGTTTTCGATGAGGCTTACAGATACCAGTGTGGAAACGCCCTTTTCCTGCATGGTGATCCCGTAAAGCCGGTCTGCGGCCACCATGGTGCCGCGCCGGTGGGTGATGACGATGAACTGGGTATGCTTCGTCAGCTTGTGCAGATATTTTGCATACCGGTCCACATTGGAGTCGTCTAGGGCTGCCTCGATCTCGTCCAGAAGGCAGAAGGGCGATGGCTTCAGATTCTGGATGGCAAATAAGAGGGCGATGGCTGTCAGCGCCTTTTCTCCTCCGGACATCTGCATCATATTCTGCAGCTTCTTTCCCGGAGGCTGGGAAATGATCTGGATCCCGGCCTCCAGGATATCCTCGTCCTCCATCAGCTCCAGGGAGCCATGGCCGCCGCCGAACAGCTCCCTGAACACCCGGTCGAACTCTGCACGGATCAGGGCAAACTTTTCGGTAAACTGGCGGCGCATGCCGGTATCCAGCTCCTCGATGATCCTGTAAAGGGCCTCCTGGGCGGTGACCAGGTCCTGATGCTGGGCTTTCATAAATTCATACCGGCCGGAAAGCTCCCGGTAATCCTCGATGGCATTGACATTGACGCTTCCCAGGGCGCGGATGCTGTTTTTCCTCTCGGCGATCTGCTTTTTCATCTCTGCCACAGAATCCAGGCTTTCGTCCTTTAATTCCCTGGCAGCGGTCCGGGTCAGCTCATACTCGCTCCACATATATTCCACAAAGGAGTCCCGTTTTTCTTCCTGCTTTTCCTTCTGGCCCTGCAGCCGGAACAGCTCCTTATCGAGCCGGGAAAGCTGGTCGGAAAGGGCCTCCCTGCGCGCGAAAAATTCCTTTTGCCCGGACGCCAGGACTTCCTTTTCCTGCCTGGCTTTGCCGGCTTCATCCAAAAGTCCTGCGGCTTTTTCCTGGACCGAGACGATCTGGTCTTTCAGAGAGCCGATCTCCTGGATCCGCTCCTGTATGGCCTGCGCGCTGTCTCCGGAGCCGGAGCCCAGGGCTTCCTTTTCCGCCTGAAGCTTTTTGGACTCCTCGTCCAGACGGATCAGGTTCTGGTCCAGGAAGGAATCCTGCTGTTTCAGGCCGGCGGCCTCGAGCTGGATCTGGGAAAGGGCCTTAGAGGCCTCCTCCCTTTTTTCCTTTGCCTCCTCCAGAAGCACCCCGTCGGAAGCGATCGCCTCATTTCTTGCGGCATTTTCTGCCTCCAGCGCTTCCATGGACGCGGTGAGTCCTGCAATGCTTCCCCGGATTTCCCGCATCTGCTCCTCCAGCTGCCGGTTTTCCAGGTTCATGTCTGCGGAGGATTCAGTCAGCTCCTGCTTTTTCTGGTTCAGCTGGCGCAGGGACAGTCTTGCCGTATTCTGCTCCAGATACCGGGCCTGGAGAGAGGCACGGACGCTGGAGAGTTCGGAATTCTTTTCCTCCAGAAGGGCTTCCTCGAAAACCAGTTCCTTCTGGATCCGGTCCACAGCCAGAAGCGCCTTTTTACAGGCCTCCTCCATCTCCTCCATTTCTCTCCTCCGTCCCAGGAGATTGCTGGAATTTTTAAAAGCGCCGCCGCTCATGGAGCCGCCTGGGTTTAAAAGATCCCCTTCGGGCGTTACCATACGGATGGTGTGGCGGTATTTCCGGGCGATGGCGATGGCATGGTCCATGTGATCCACCACCAGGACACGGCCCAGAAGATACTGTACCAGTCCCTTGTATTCATCCTTTGTGTGTACCAGATCTGCGGCCACGCCGATGGCTCCCGGCTCTTTCATGGCCTGGGGCTCGGAAAAACCTCCCCGTCCGGAAACGGCGGTCAGAGGGAGAAAGGTGGCCCGTCCGTACCGGTTTTTTTTCAGATATCCGATCAGGACCTTGGCTGTTTCCTCTGAATCGGTGACCACATTCTGGATGCTGCCGCCCAGAGCCGTTTCAATGGCCGTCTCATATTCCTTGGGAACCTCCAGAAGGTCTGCCACAACGCCGTGGATCCCGTGGACCCGGCCGCGGCATTCCATGACTCTCCGGATGCTGTTTCCATAGCCGTCATACCGCTCTGCCAGGTTCCTTAAGGATTCCAGCCTGGTATAGGAGGTATGGTACTCCTGCTGGGTATTATTAAGGTTTTTATTGAGGCGGGCGATCTGGCCGGACGCCTCCTTTGCCTCGCCTTCCAGAACCTCACCCTGTGAGACCAGGGCTTCGATGGCCTGATCCACGGCGTCCAGGATCTGTTCCTGCTCCCGGATCTGGGAATCCCAGGATTCCTCGTCGGTTTTTACCTTCAGAAGCTTCTGGGCCACCTCTGAACGGCGGACCTGCACCTGCTCCAGAAGAGTGTCGTACCGCTGTTTTTTTACAGAAAGTCCGGAGCGTTCGTTGAGCGCTCCGATCAGCGCTGTCTTTCCCTCCTCGATGGAACGTTCCAGACTGGCTGCCCGGGAGGCAGCCTGCTCCAGTGCCTGCTCGCCTTCCCGGAGACGCTGGGACATTTCCTTCACCTGGCTCCCGAGCCTCTGCTTTTCCTCCTGATGACGGGTTCGCTCCCGCTCTCTTTCCTGGAGCTCCGACTGAAGGGCAAGGATCCTGCTCTGGATATGCTCGGCGTTCATCTCCTCTGCGCGGATCTGCTCGTTGAGAACGCTGATCCGGCCCTCCAGGTTCCTGGCATTCATCAGCGCCTCGTTTCCCTGGGCCTGTTTTTCCGCAATGGCCTGGTCCAGGGCCGCGATCTTTTCAGAAACCTGGTCGTATTCTTCCTTTAACCGCAGGGACTCCTGTTTGGACTCCTCCATATGGCCGCTTACGGCCTGGCTCTTTTCCTCCAGCTCCCGCAGGGCCCGGTCCGTGTCCTCCATTTCCGCCAGAAACAGGTTCACATCGAACCGCTTCAGCTCCTCTCTGAGACGAAGGTATTCCCGGGCGGATGCGGCCTGCTTTTCCAGAGGCTCCACCTGCTTTTCCAGCTCTCCCAGAATATCGGAGACCCGGACCAGGTTCTGTTTTTCATCCTCCAGCTTTTTTTGGGCAATGGCCTTTCTCCGCTTGAATTTTACGATCCCGGCGGCCTCATCGAACAGCTCTCTCCGCTCCTCCGGCCGCCCGCTCAGGATCTTATCGATCTGGCCCTGGCCGATGATGGAATAGCCTTCTTTTCCGATTCCCGTATCATAAAACAGCTCATTGATATCCTTTAAGCGGCAGGGGCTTCCATTCAGAAGATACTCGCTTTCACCGGACCGGTAGATCCGCCGGGAGACCGTCACCTGATCGAAAGCAATGGCCAGCTGATGGTCAGAGTTATCCAGGGTAATGGCCACATAGGCAAAGCCCTGAGGCTTTCTGGTTTCCGTACCGGAAAAGATCACATCCTGCATGGAGGAGCTTCGCAGCTGCCGGACCTTCTGCTCTCCCAGGACCCAGCGGACTGCGTCGGCCACATTGCTCTTTCCGCTTCCATTGGGGCCCACGATGCCGGTGATCCCGTTGTGAAATTCAAATACGATCTTATTGGCAAAGGATTTGAATCCCTGTACCTCTATGCTTTTTAAATACATACTGCACCTTTTTCTACTGGTCTGTTTTTTTCAGCTCGCAGATCCCCCGGTAGGCAGCCAGCTGCTCCGCGGCCTTTTTTGTCCGCCCGGCTCCGCGGCCGATCTCCCGGGAACCGATCCTTGCGCAGACCTCAAAGGTTTTATTGTGATCCGGCCCCTCTTCTTTTATGAGCTCATAGGTCAGCGGATCCTTGAATTCTGCCTGTACGATCTCCTGTAAAATAGTTTTGCTATCGTAAAAGAGCTGTTTATGCTCAATATCGTTTAAGATAAAACGATGGATGAACTCTTTTGCATTAGCAAGACCACCATCCAGGTAAATGGCTCCGATCACCGCCTCCATGGCGTCAGAGACCACCGAGGGCCGCTTTCGTCCTCCCGTCATATCCTCGCCCTTTCCAAGGATCAAATAGTCGCCCAGAGAAATAGCCTCGGCGCAGTAGGCCAGGGCCGGTTCGCAGACCAGGCTGGCCCGGAGCTTTGTCATTTCGCCCTCTGGCATATCCGGGTGATTTAAAAACAGAAACTCACTGCTGACCACCTCAAGCACCGCATCACCCAGGAACTCCAGACGCTCATTGCACCGCTTTTTATCCCAGTGACGTTCGTTGGCATAGGAGCTGTGGGTCAGGGCATGGGGAAGAAGGTGTTCATTTTTAAACGTGTAGCCGATGATCTCCTCCAGCGTTTTTAATTTTTTATCCAAGAATGTTTCCTCCTTATAATGGAAAATGGAGCTGTTGCAAAAGCGCGGTTTCTGAGCTTCCCTTTTGCAACAGCCCCTCATTTCCGGAAATTCCGGAAAGCCTTAATTTAATGCATTTTTGATCTGCTCTACGGCATCACCCACGCTGACGATCTTCTCGGCAGCCTCTGTGGGGATCTCAATGTCAAACTCTTCCTCGATGCCCATGATGATCTGGAACACGTCCAGGGAGTCTGCTCCCAGGTCATCCACGAAGGTGGTGTTCATTGTGATCTCATCTGCGTCAATATTTAACACCTCTGCAATGATCTGCTGTAATTTTTCAAATTCCATAAAAATTTCCATCCTCTCTGTTCTATTTTATATATTAATTTTTATTTTATGGCTCTTTTGTATCCTCTTTCTCCGGAGCCAGGCACTGGCCGATCTTTTCACTGATGGCCTGCTCCTTAAAAGCGATGCACTGGATAATGGAGTTCTTTACCTCATTGGCTTTAGAGCTTCCGTGGGTCTTGACCACCAGGCCCTTAAGTCCCAGTAACGGCGCCCCTCCGTACTGGGAGGCGTCGAAGCTCTTTAAGGTAGATTTTAAAGCCGGCTTGATGAGGAGCGCTCCGATCTTTGACTGGAGGGAGGAGATCATTCCTTTTTTGATCATGGAGATCATAGTAGCGCCCACGCCCTCATAAAGCTTCAGGATCACATTGCCCACAAAGGCCTCGCAGACGATCACGTCGGCGCCTCCGTGGGGGATCTCCCGGGCCTCGATGCTTCCGATGAAATTGATCCCCGGACATTCCTTTAAAAGGGGGAAGGTCTCCTTCACCAGGGCGTTGCCCTTTTCCTCTTCTGCCCCGATGTTGACGATGGCCACCCGGGGGTTCTTTATCCCCATGACGTGTTCCATATAAATGGATCCCATCTGGGCAAACTGGACCAGATGGGACGGCCTGGCGTCCACATTGGCCCCGCAGTCGATCAGAAGGGAAAATCCCTTCTCTGTGGGGATCAGAGGCGCAAGCGGAGGCCGCTCTACTCCCTTGAGCCTTCCGACGATCACCTGTCCGCCCACCAGAATGGCTCCGGAGCTTCCGGCGGAAACAAAGCCGTCTGCCTCTCCCCGCTTCACCAGGTTCATACCTGCCACGATGGAGGAATCCTTTTTCTTACGGATCGCGTTCACCGGAGGCTCCCCGGTCTCAATGACCTCGGAGGCATGAAGGATCTCGATCTGTTCTTTCTTATAAGTATACTTTTCCAGTTCTTTTTTAATGATATCTTCCCGTCCTGTGAGACAGACCGTGATATCCGGCCGTTCGCTGACGGCCTCCACAGCGCCCTTAACGATCTCGGCGGGCGCGTTGTCACCGCCCATGGCGTCTACTGCAATTTTAATCATATAATTGGCTCCCTGTCTAAATCTACCAATAATATACTAGATAGCTTGTATAAAATCAATAGGTTTTTTTGTGCAGAGCCCCAGATCCCGCATTTCCTGGAGGGGAGGCAAATAAAAAAACCGCTCCGGAGATCCTTATGCGATGAGATCTCCGGGGCGGGAAACAGAAATTTTTCCAGCTTTTTAGATATTCCGGATCCGGTCAAGGGCCTTTAAGGAATTTTCATACGTTCCAAAGGCCGTCAGCCGGAAAAAGCCCTCTCCGGACGGACCAAAGCCGGATCCTGGCGTTCCCACGATCCCGGCGCGGGCCAGAAGATGGTCAAAAAACTCCCAGGAGGTCATGTGGTCCGGAGTTTTCATCCAGATATAAGGAGAATCCACCCCGCCGTAGGCGGTAAAGCCCGCATTCCGGAGACCGTGGAGGAGAAGGGCGGCATTTTTCATGTAAGCGTCCACCTGTTCCTGTACCTGACGGCTTCCTTCCTCGGAATAGACAGCTTCTCCGGCTCTCTGGATGATATAGGGGGTCCCGTTATACTTGCTTCCCTGTCGGCGGAGCCACAGATCGCGAAGGCTTACGCCGCCGCGCTCCAGCGTCTCCGGGATCACACAGAACCCCAGCCTCAGGCCGGTAAAACCAGCCTTTTTAGAAAAGCTCCTGAGCTCAATGGCACACGTTTTTGCCCCTTCGCATTCGTAAATGGAGTGGGGAACCCCTGGGCTTGTGATATAAGACTCATAGGCTGCGTCGAAAATGATCACAGAGCCATGCGCATTGGCGTAATCCACCCACTTCTGGAGCTCTTCTCTTTTTACGGCCTCTCCGGTGGGGTTATTGGGGAAGCAGAGATAAATAATATCGGCGGCCTCCCTGGGAAGCTCCGGGATAAAGTGGTTTTCTTCTGTACAGGGCATATAGGTCACGCCTTCGAATTTTCCGGTGGACGGGTCGTAAAGCCCGGTGCGGCCAGCCATGACATTGCTGTCCAGATAGACCGGATATACGGGATCACAGACGGCGATCCGGTCATTGGGACCGAACAGCTCCTGGATACTGGCGGCGTCACCCTTGGCGCCGTCGGAGATGAAAATCTCGTCCGGGGAGATCCTGCAGCCCCGGGCTTTGAAATCATGGTCCGCAATGGCAGCCCGCAGGAACTGGTAGCCCCGCTCCGGTCCGTATCCGCGGAAGGTATCCCGCTGTCCCATTTCATCTGCGGCTCGGTGCAGGGCTTTAAGAACAGCTGGAACGATGGGCTGGGTCACATCACCGATCCCCAGGCGGAGGAGCTCGGTCTCCGGATGGGCCGCCTGGAAATCGGCGACCTTTCCGGCAATGGCAGAAAAAAGATAGCTTCCCGGCAGGCGGGAAAAATTCTGGTTGGCTGTATACATGATAAAGGCCTCCTTTATTCTGGGTTTAATCTTCCGGCATCAGCATGGTGACCATGTGGGCGCTTTCCATCATCGACCGCCCTGTGTCCATGCTGGTCTTTTGGAGATACCGGTGGGCCTCCGGCTCGGTCAGGTGGTTTCTCTTCATAAGAAGCGCCTTGGCCCTTCGTAAAACCCCCTGCTCCTCAGCGCTTTCCACCAGTCCGGCAAACAGGGGATGGGCGTGATTGGGGCGGGAGCGGAATTCAGGATGGGCCTGGATCCCCACGAAAAACGGATGATCCGGCAGCTCGATCATTTCTACAATGCGCCCGTCCGGAGACAGGCCTGAAAGGATCATCCCATGGGCCTCAAGCGCATCCCTGTAATCGTTATTTACCTCGTATCTGTGCCTGTGACGCTCGTTTACGGTGTCGGTCCCATACAGCCGGTATGCCCTGGAACGGTGGTCCAGAACACAGGGGCAGGAGCCAAGCCTCAGGGTCCCGCCCAGATCCTTCAGACCGTTCTGCTCCGGCATCAGATCCACCACCGGATGGGAGGTATCCGGATCCAGCTCAGAGCTGTTGGCATCGGCATAGCCCAGGACATTCCGGGAGAACTCCACAATGGCCATCTGCATTCCCAGACAGATCCCTAAAAACGGGATCCGGTTCCTTCTGGCATAGCCGGCCGCCAGGATCATTCCCTCGGTTCCCCGGCTTCCGAAGCCTCCGGGAATCAGGATCCCATCCACCCCGGCAAAGGTCTCGTCCAGGTTCTGCTCCGTAAGGGCCTCGGAATCCACCCATTTGATCTGCACCTTGGTGCGGTTGGCGATCCCGCCGTGCTTCAGCGCCTCCATAACGCTCAGATAGGCGTCGTGAAGCCGGATGTATTTTCCGGTCAGGGCGATGGTCACCTGGCTCTGGGGAGTCTTCAGAGCCTCCACCATCTGCTTCCAGCCAGTCAGCTCCGGCTCTCTGGCCGGAAGCCCCAGGGACGCGCAGACCACCTGGGCCAGCCGTTCCCGTTCCATGGCCAGGGGAACCTCATAAAGATATTCCGCATCCAGGTTCTGAAGGACGTGATCCTCGGGAACATTGCAGAACAGGGCGATCTTTCCCCGGATGTCGTCTCCCAGGGGAACCTCTGTACGGCATACGATCACATCCGGAAAGATCCCCATACCCTGAAGGGTCTTGACGCTCTGCTGGGTAGGCTTTGTTTTCAGCTCTCCGGAGGCCTTCAGATAGGGAACCAGGGTCACATGGATCAGGGCCGTATTTCCGTATCCGGCCTCCTGCCGGAACTGCCGGATGGCCTCCAGAAACGGCTGGCTTTCAATGTCCCCGACGGTTCCGCCCACCTCAATAATGACGATCCGGTCCTGGTCCGGAGACTCTGTGCGCCAGAACCGGGATTTGATCTCATTGGTAATATGGGGGATCACCTGGACTGTTCCTCCGCCGAATTCTCCGCGGCGTTCCTTCTGCAGGACCGTCCAGTAAATCTTTCCTGTGGTCACATTGGAGTTTTTATCCAGGTTTTCATCAATGAACCGCTCATAATGGCCCAGATCCAGATCTGTTTCAGTACCGTCATCCGTAACGAACACCTCGCCGTGCTGGATGGGATTCATGGTTCCCGGATCGATATTGATATAAGGGTCGAATTTCTGCATGGTAACCTGGAATCCTCTTGCTTTTAAAAGTCTTCCCAGGGAAGCTGCCGTGATCCCCTTTCCAAGTCCGGAAACGACGCCTCCTGTGACAAATACGTATTTTACTGCCATATCCTGTCCTCCTGGTCCCTGGGTCAATATAAAAAATGGTGACAGTTCCCTTAGGAGCTGACACCATTGTCCCCAGAATCGAATATATGAATTTGAAAAAAAATATGGAACTAATATATTCTTTTTTGGGGGATTTGTAAAGAGTTTTTTTTAAGGTTTTAAAAAAAATTCACAGGAGCTTTTGTTCTTGATGCTTCCGTAGCCGGGTTATGACGCGCTGCTCCCCGGAGGGAGGCCTGGGTATGCCTCCTTCCGGAGGAGCCTATAATTCCCTTGACACTTCTCTCCCAACTCCTTATAATCGAAAAAAATCGAATCTCACTTCAGGAGGAAACAATATGAATGGTGCAGAAGCAATGGTCCGGTGTCTGGAAGCTGAGGGGATCACCAGGATCTTTGGGTATCCGGGGGTGGCGATCGCCCCGTTTTACGAGGAGGTCTTTGCCTCCGGCTCCATTGAACACGTCCTGGTGCGCCAGGAACAGGCGGCCGGCCACGCAGCCAGCGGCTATGCGAGGATATCCAGAAAGCCGGCAGTCTGCGTCACCTCATCCGGCCCAGGAGCCACCAATCTGATCACCGCCCTGGCCACGGCCTGCGCCGACAGCATCCCCATGGTGGCCATTACGGGCCAGGTCAACAGCAGCCTTCTGGGCCGGGATGTGTTCCAGGAGGCCGATATGAGGGGCGCCACAGAATCCTTCGTCAAATACAGCTATCTGGTAAAGAACCCGGACGACATTCCCAGGATCATGAAGGAGGCCTTTTATATTGCCTCCACCGGCCGGAAAGGACCGGTCCTCATCGACATTCCCTGTGACGTCCAGATGGCTTCCTTAAAAAGACCCTTTTCCTACCCCCAGGAGGTGCATATCCGGGGCTACAAGCCCAGTACCCGGGGCAATGACCAGCAGATGAATAAGGTGATCGCAGCCATCAAAAAGGCCCGGAGGCCTTTGGTGTGCGCCGGAGGAGGCGTGATCCTGGGCGACGCGGAGGCCTGTCTCAGACAGTTCTGTGAAAAGAACCAGATCCCGCTGGTGACCACCATGATGGGCATTGGCGTTCTTCCCAAGTCCCATCCCCTGTATTTCGGAATGCTGGGAAACAACGGAAAGCCCTACGCCAACCGGGCAGTATCGGCCAGCGATCTTCTGATCATCGTCGGAGCCAGGATCGCGGACCGGGCCGTTCCAAAACCCCAGCATCTGGAAAAGCAGGTGAACATCATCCACATTGACATCGACACGGCCGAGATCGGGAAGAACCTGGGGCCCACGATCCCTCTGGTGGGGGATGCAAGGGAGATCTTTGGACGCCTTCTCCAGGAGGAATTTTCCCTGGATACGGCTTCCTGGATCCAGGAGCTCACAGAGATCAAGAAAAGCACTGTGGATCACCGGACCTTCAGCAGCCGGCTGGTGAACCCAAATCTTCTGGTGCAGCATTTATCGGAAAAAATGGAAGCGGATGCCATTTATGTGGCAGACGTGGGCCAGAACCAGCTCTGGTCAGCAGATAATTACGTAATGAAGAACGGCCGGTTCCTGACCACCGGAGGCATGGGCACCATGGGGTATTCCATCCCGGCTGCCATCGGAGCCAAAATGTGCTGTCCAAAGGCCCAGGTGGTGGCAGTCTGCGGCGACGGCTCCTTCCAGATGTCCATGTATGAGCTGGGGACCATTGCCGTCAACCGTCTTCCGCTGAAGATCCTGGTGGTCCAGAATGAATTTTTAGGGCTGGTGCGGGAGCATCAGGAAAAAACATACGACGGCCATTACTTCGGCGTGCAGCTGTACGATTATCCCCGCTACGATAAGATCGCCGAGGCCTATGATATGGACTATTTTTCCTGCAGCAGCAACGAAGACCTGGACCGCGTCCTGGATGGCTTTTTAGCGTGCAGCCGCGCCTGCATCATGGTCTGCCGGGTGGACAGCGCCAACAACACCAAATAGGGAGGAGCACAGCATGAAAGGGATTTTTTCCGTACTGGTAGAAAATAAAGACGGCGTCCTGTCCCAGATCGCGGGACTTTTCGCCAGAAGGGCATTTAATATCGACAGCCTGGCGGTGGGAGTGACGGAGCGGAAGGACATTTCCAGCATGACCATCGTTTCTACCGGGGATCAGAGAACCATTGACCAGATCGAAAAGCACCTGAATAAAAAGCTGGACGTGATCAAGGTCCGCCGGCTGGAGGAGACAAAAAGCGTGCTTCTGGAAATGATGCTCATGAAGGTCTCCTACTCCCAGACCAACCGGGCCTCCCTGATCGAGCTATGCAGCGTCATGGGGGCAAGGATCGTCCATGTTTCAGCAAAAAACATGGTCATCGAATTCCATGCGTCTCCCGATGAGGTGGAAAATTTCATTGAGCTGTCCAGGAGCTTTGGGATCCTGGAGCTTCAAAGGACCGGGACCATCTGCATGTCCAAGGATCATATATAAGAAAGAAGCCCGGTTGCGGGCTTCTCCGCCTGCGGCGGGCCGTTTCTGCGGCATAATTCCCTTCCGCCCCATGGCGATCCCCGCGGAGCGTTTTTTAT
>CAJMRM010000054.1 GCA_905215775.1 uncultured bacterium | reverse complement strand
TTAGATAAAACAGTACTATTATGTTCTGAGCAGTAAAATGCTCGAATTTCTTTCCGAACTAAACAATATAATTAAATAATGGAAAACGAAAGGAGAAAAATGAAAAAGAGAATATTTATAACAACACTTATGACAATCTCATTGAGCTGCATGCCGGCTCTTGCATCACAGGGAACTGCGACGGAATATGTGGAGGATTATGTCCAGTATGCCACGCATCCAGCGATCAGCGAGACATTCATCAAATTCATTGCAGATTTTACGAAGTCTGAGAGGTTTTGCGCCGGAGATTTTGTAAACGTCCGGGAAGCGCCGGGAATCGACTCGAAGGTTCTGGGACAGCTCATGAAAAATGTTACGGTCGAGGTAATCGCAGAGCATGATGGTTGGTCCTGTATTACGACACAGGATGGTATCGCCTTTGTTGCCTCCAGATATTTAAGCAATCATCCAGTACCAGAAGCGGCGAATCGCTGGGGAGTAAGCTTGTCGGATCACGAGATGGATACTCTTTGCCGGATTGTTATGCTCGAAAGTGGTGGCGAGAGTGATCTTGGGCAACAGGCAGTTACTGAGGTGATTCTGAACCGGGTCAGACATCCAGAGTTTCCGGATGATGTGATTTCCGTTCTTGGGCAACGAGATGGCGGCTATGCTCAGTTTTCCACATGGAAGAACCGCAATAGTAACCGGGCGATTCCATCTGATCGGGTCCGTGACAACGTAGCAGCCGTTCTACGAGGAGAAACAAACATCCTTCCGGGAAATACTGTGTACTTCTCGCGTGGGCCGCAGAATAGACGCATACAGGCCAGAATTGGCAACCATGTGTTTTGCAACGAATAAAGGGGTGCTAAAAAATAGAAAAACTATTAGGTGTAAAGGATATTAAAGAGATATTAGGACTAGGCTTGAATAATACATACGATATTGTAAAGTCTAGTGGGTTCCCATCAATAAAAATTGGGAAAAGATATTTGATACCACAATCAGAATTTGAAAAATGGCTTGAAAAAAATCTTTATAAAGAGTATACTTACACAAAACCATCATCTTTTTTGGGAAGAAGATCTCAGCAAAGTGGTAGTAAAAGTGGTAGTAAAAATGCTCAGATGACAAGTCAGAGTGGTAGTAAAAGTGGCAGTAACGACAGGGTAAAACGCAAGAAAGTCTTGAAAATCAAGGGTTTGTAAGCGATTTTATCAATGTTCTCCAAAACCGTAGATGGGGGTTCGAGCCCCTCATCCCCTGTTTTTAAAAGAAGCCCGAAAGAGCGGGCAAAATAAGATGGTTGATATCGGAAATCTTGTATTTACAAGGGGAGGTGATATCAAACATCTTATTTTTTTACCATTTATCAGGCGTTTCATAAGGAAAGCGGATCCGTGGAGCATTGTAGAATGATTTTTTAAAGGAGGTTTTTGAATTGTTTTTTTCCTCAGACTGGACAGCGGTTTTTTTCACAATGGATATCGAAAATTTTGTCAGAGCCAAGGACATATTATCGAACCATAATATATCCTTTCGAGACGCTTCCATTAACAATCAAAAAAGATTGGGATCAAATAATCTATTTGCTAGAAACGTAGCATTATCCGACAATTCTTCCATAAAAAATAATTATATCCTGGAAGTCAGATCCAGGGATGCACATTTAAGCAGACAGTTACTATCCGTTTTACCAAGAATGTAGCTCTCAAAGGAACTGCCTGTGAGATCAGAATTTCTGTGCTGCAGGAAAGAAGCTGCAGTTAGACTTTTCCGGGCCGGTATTGTATAATGGAGCAAGGAACGGAGGAAGGAAGCGTGGAACAGAAAAAGCAGGTCAGGATCTCGGTGCGGGCGCTGGTGGAGTTTGTGCTCCGCTCCGGTGACATTGACAGCCGCCGGTCCGGGGCGGCCCAGAAGGACGCCATGGCGGCGGGAACCAGGATCCATAAGAAGATCCAGAAGCGGATGGGCGGAAATTACCGGGCCGAGGTGTCGTTAAAATATACGGCCCTGGATGAGGAAGAGGATATTGAGCTTCTGGTGGAGGGCCGGGCCGACGGGATCTTCGAGGAAAACGGGATCGTGACCATTGATGAGATCAAGGGCGTGTATATGGATCTGGAACGGCTCACGGAGCCGGTGACGGTCCATATGGCCCAGGCCATGTGTTACGGATATTTTTACTGCTGCGACCGGGAGCTGGACGGCGTGCGGATCCAGCTGACCTACTGCAATCTGGAAACCGAGGAGATCCGCCGGTTCCATGAGGACAAATCCAGAGAGGAACTGGAGGCGTGGTTCTGCTCCGTGGTCCACGAGTATTTTAAGTGGGCCAGATACCTGTGCTGCCATGAGTTCCAGCGGAACCAGTCCATCAGAAGCCTGGAGTTTCCCTTTCCCTACCGGGAAGGCCAGCGGGATCTGGCAGTGGCGGTTTATAAGACCATTTCCCGGAAAAAGCGGCTTTTTATCCAGGCTCCCACGGGCATCGGAAAGACCCTTTCCACCATTTTTCCCGCTGTCCGGGCCATGGGAGAGGGAAAGGCCTCTAAGATCTTCTATCTGACGGCCAAGACCATTACCAGGACGGTGGCGGAGGAGTCGTTCAGGATCTTAAGAGACAGGGGGCTGGTATTCACGGCCGTGACCATCACGGCCAAGGAAAAGCTGTGTCCCATGGAAAAGACCGAGTGCAATCCGGAGGCATGTCCCTATGCCAGAGGCCATTTTGACCGGGTCAACGAGGCGGTGTTCGACATCCTGCATCTGGAGCAGGAGATGGACCGGGAAACCGTGCTGAGATACGCGGAAAAATACCGGGTCTGTCCCTTTGAATACTGCCTGGATATTTCCAGCTGGACCGACGGGATCATCTGCGACTACAATTATGTGTTCGATCCTAACGTGCGGCTTAAACGGTACTTTGCCGACGGGGCCCAGGGAGACTATCTATTTCTGGTGGACGAGGCCCACAATCTGGTATCCAGGGCCAGGGAGATGTACAGTGCTTCTGTTTATAAGGAAGATTTCCTGGAGGTGAAGCGGATCATAAAGGGGAAGGCGCCCAGGCTGGAACGTCAGCTGGAGCGGTGCAATAAGCTGCTCTTGTCCATGAAAAGAGAGTGCGGGGACTGGCAGGTCCTGGAGGATGTGACGGGACTTGCCGCCGGGATCATGACTGCCTTTTCTTATATGGAAACGTTTATGGAGGAGTTCCCGGAATTTCCGGACCGGGAAACGGTACTGGATTTTTATTTCTGCCTCCGGGATTTTCTGAATGCGTATGAGGAGCTGGACGGCCATTACCGGATCTATGAGGAAAACAGAGAGGACGGCACCTTCCTGGTGCGGCTCTTTTGCGTGGATCCCTCCAGACTTCTTTCCAGATGCATGGACCAGGGAGCCAGTACTATCCTGTTTTCGGCCACACTCCTTCCGGTCCGGTATTATAAGACCCTGCTTTCCGGAAACCAGGACGACTATGCGGTATATGTGAATTCCCCGTTTCCGGAGGAGAACCGTCTTCTTATGGTGGCGGAGGACGTGAGCAGCCGCTATACAAGACGCAGTCCGTCGGAATACCGGAAGGTGGCGGACTATATCCGGATCGTTACCGAGAGCCGTCCGGGAAATTATATGGTATTTTTTCCTTCCTACCAATACATGTGGGAGATCGAGGAGATCCTGGAGGAGGAGCCCTTAAAGGCAGATCTGCTGATCCAGGGGCAGGGAATGGGAGAAGCGGAAAAGGCAGAATTTCTGGAAGAGTTTGAAAAAGAGAGGGACCATTCCCTGGCCGCCCTCTGCGTCATGGGCGGCGTTTTTTCGGAGGGCATCGATCTGAAGGAGGAACGGCTCATCGGGGTCATCGTGGTGGGCACGGGTCTGCCCATGGTCTGCGTGGAGCAGGAGGTACTGAAGGGGTATTTTGATGAGACAGAGGAGAAGGGCTTTGACTTTTCCTACCAGTATCCCGGCATGAACAAGGTCCTCCAGGCCGCCGGACGGGTGATCCGGACTCCTGTGGACCGGGGCGTGATCCTTTTGCTGGACGACCGGTTTTTAAGAAGGGACCATCTGGAGCTGTTTCCCAGGGAATGGGAGCATTTCCAGGTGGTGAACCGGGGAAATGCAGCCCAGTGCCTGGAGGATTTCTGGAAAGGAGTCCCGGAACTGTCCTAAAGCATATCCATGAACTGCTTTGCCGCCTGGGATAAGGGGACTGAATCGTTGGAGGCCACCACCAGCTTCCTGGCGGGAAGGCTCTGGGCCAGCTTTAGGATATAAAGCTGGGATTCGTCGGCGGGAATGCAGAAATCCGGCACAAAGGCGATCCCCAGACCGATGCGGGCAAGATCAATGAGAAGGTCGTTGCTGCTCAGCTCGATCTCCGGTACCAGATCCAGGTGGGAGCGCTGGAACATGGAGTGGAGGAATTCGCTGGTGGTGCTTTTCCGGTCCAGCATCATAATGGGGTACTCCTTTAACTCCTCCAGGGTCAGGACCTGGTCTTTCAGAGGGAAGGCATCGGCATTGGCCACGAACACGTCGCGGAATTCGTGGATGGCCCGGACGCTGTGGCTGGCCAGGAGCCCGGAATTGGGGTAGTTGCTCAGAATAAAATCCACCTGGCCGTTTTCCAGGACACGGGCACATTCGATGGAGGTAAAGTTAAATACCTTAATGTGGACGTTGGGGTAGGTTTTGTGGAACTGGTTTAAATAGGGAACCAGATAGTAGCGGCAGATGGTGTCGCTGGCGGCGATCCGCAGCTGGCCGCCGTTTAAGGAGTTGGCCTCTAAAAGCTGGTTTTCTCCCTTCTGGATCAGATTCATGGCCGGTTCAATGTGCTTGAACAGGATCTCCCCTTCGGGAGTCAGCTGGACCTTTTTCGTGCTGCGGATAAAAAGCGTCTGGCCCAGCTTTTTTTCCAGGACCTTCACCGACTGGCTCACAGCCGACTGGGAGATGAACAGGCATTTGGAGGCCTCGGAGAAGCTTAAGGTCCGGGCCACATAGTAAAATACCTTATATAATTCATAATTGATATCCATTATTAGTCCTCCTTATAGGTAAACGACACTATTGTAGCACAACTTAAGAGTTTTGAAAAGAGGGAAACAGCATGTCAGAAGAGATGAGAGAAGAGATGGAACAGAACGACACGACCGGCACAGAGGATATCTACCAGGTTTATATGGAAGAGCTGGCGGTGATCCCGCCCTGTACAGAGGAAGAGAACCGGGAGCTCCTTAAGCGGGTAAAGGACGGAGACCGGGAGGCAAAAACCCGGCTGGTGGAGGGGAATCTAAAAAAGACCCTGTTTTTTATCCAGGATTATCTGAACCGGGGCGTGCCCATGGCAGATCTGATCCAGGAAGCCAGCATGGAGCTGATGGAGCTGGCGGACGAGGGCTTCCAGGAGGGCTTTGAAAAGCTGCTGGAAAGCAGGATCCATGTGCGGATGGAGGAGGTGATCCGGGAGCAGAAGGCAGAAATGGACCTGGAGGAGGAGATGCTGGCCCGGGTCAATGTGCTCCAGGAGGTCTCAAAGCGCATGGCGGAGGAGCTGGGAAGAGAAGCCAGCTTAAAGGAGCTGGCAGAGCGCATGAAGATGACCGAGGAGGATGTGCGGGAGATCATGAAGATGACCATGGATGCGCTGAAGCTCAGCGAGCTGAACCGCAGCCTCCAGGATTGATAATTTATTAGTAAATAATATAAATAAAATTAAATATATTAATTTTACTTATTTATTCTGTTTGTGGTAAGATGATATAAGAACGAGAATGCAATCTGTTTATATAAAGACTTTCACAAGGAGGAAGAAGCATGAGCGTAAAGCGCGTATTTGTTGAGAAGAAGCCGGAATTTGCCGTACAGGCCAGAGAGCTCCGCGACGAGATCGAAAGCTATCTGGGAATCGCCGGCGTGACAGGAGTTCGTGTCCTGGTCCGCTACGACATCGAAAACCTGTCGGAGGATGTGTACCGGGAGGCTCTGGGTACGATCTTTTCCGAGCCGCCGGTGGACGAGGTATTCGAGGGAGACTTTGTCCATGGCGCAGACGACGCCGTTTTTTCTGTGGAATACCTGCCCGGTCAGTTTGACCAGAGAGCAGACTCTGCCGAGCAGTGCGTGAAGCTGTTAAAAGAGACAGAGGAGCCGGTCATTAAGACGGCCACCACTTATGTGATCTCCGGAAGTCTTACAAAGGAAGAGGTGGACGCCGTTAAGGCCTTCTGCATCAACCCGGTGGATTCCAGAGAGGCCTCTGAGGCGGTCCCGGAGACTCTGGTATCCGTATTTGAAAAGCCGGAGGATGTGGCTGTGTTTGAAGGCTTTGCTGCTATGGATGAGGCGGCCTTAAGGGAGCTGTACGGTTCCTTAAACCTGGCTATGACCTTCAAGGATTTTCTTCATATCCAGGCCTATTATAAAAATGAAGAGAAGAGGGATCCGTCTGTGACGGAGATCCGTGTGCTGGATACCTACTGGTCTGACCACTGCCGCCATACCACCTTCTCCACAGAGCTGAAAAATGTGACCTTCACCGAAGGCGACTATAAAAAGCCCATCGAGGATACCTATAACCAGTATCTGGCCGACCATAAGGAGATCTACAAGGGAAGAGACGACAAGTTCGTATGCCTGATGGATCTTGCCATCATGGGAATGAAGAAATTAAGGGCAGAAGGAAAATTAGAGGATCTGGAGGTCTCTGAGGAGATCAACGCCTGCTCCATCGTGGTTCCCGTGGAGATCGACGGAGAAACTGAGGAATGGCTTGTGAACTTCAAGAACGAGACCCATAACCATCCCACAGAGATCGAGCCCTTCGGCGGCGCTGCCACCTGCCTTGGCGGAGCCATCCGCGATCCCTTATCCGGCCGTACCTACGTGTACCAGGCCATGCGCATCACTGGAGCAGCCGATCCCACAAGGCCCTTAAACGAGACCTTAAAGGGCAAGCTTCCCCAGAGAAAGATCGTGACCGAGGCTGCCCACGGATACAGCTCCTACGGAAACCAGATCGGCCTGGCCACGGGATTCGTAAAGGAATTGTACCATCCGGGCTATGTGGCAAAGAGAATGGAGATCGGCGCGGTCATGGGCGCGGCTCCCAGGAAAAACGTGATCCGTGAGACCTCTGATCCGGGCGATATCATTATCCTTCTGGGCGGACGTACCGGCCGCGACGGCATCGGCGGAGCCACCGGCTCCTCCAAGGTCCATACAGAGGCTTCCATCGAGGTCTGCGGCGCAGAGGTCCAGAAGGGAAATCCGCCCACAGAGCGTAAGATCCAGAGGATGTTCCGCCGTCCGGAGGTGTCCAGACTGATCAAAAAATGCAATGACTTCGGCGCAGGCGGCGTATCCGTTGCCATCGGTGAGCTGGCAGCCGGTCTTTATATCGACCTGGACAAGGTTCCGAAAAAATACGCAGGCCTGGACGGCACAGAGATCGCCATTTCCGAGTCCCAGGAGAGAATGGCTGTGGTGGTGGATCCCAAGGATGTGGATGCATTCCTGGCCTATGCGGCAGAGGAGAACCTGGAGGCCGTTACGGTGGCGGAGGTAACAGAAAGCCCGCGCCTGACCATGACCTGGAGAGGAAAGACCATTGTGGACCTGAGCCGCGCGTTCTTAGATACCAACGGCGCACACCAGGAGGCCGACGTGACTCTGACAGTTCCCAACCGGGAAGGAACGCCCTTTGAGAAAAAGGAAGTGGGCGATGTCAAGGAAAGCTGGATGAAGATGTTAGGCTCCTTAAACGTATGCTCCCAGAAGGGACTGGTGGAGCGGTTTGACGCTTCCATCGGAGCCGGAACTGTGATGATGCCCTACGGCGGAAAGTACCAGCAGTCTGAGATCCAGACCATGGTGGCAAAGCTTCCGGTATTAAAGGGAAAATGCGATGCAGTGACCATGATGAGCTATGGCTTCGACCCGTATCTGTCCAGCTGGAGCCCGTACCATGGAGCCGTTTATGCGGTGCTTTCTTCCGTTGCCAAGATCGCAGCGGCCGGCGGCGACTACCGGAAGATCCGCTTCACCTTCCAGGAATATTTCCAGAGGATGACAGAGGATCCCACCCGCTGGGGACAGCCCTTTGCAGCCTTACTCGGCGCATATAACGCCCAGATGGGCTTTGGCCTGCCGTCCATCGGCGGCAAGGACAGCATGTCCGGCACCTTCAACGAGGAGGACGGAAAGGAAGTCAATGTTCCGCCCACACTGGTTTCCTTTGCTGTGGATGTGGCCAGCGAAAAGACGGCCATTTCTCCGGAATTTAAGAAGGCCGGAAATAAGATCGTTGTATTTAAGATCGAAAAAGACGCTTATGACCTTCCTGTATACAGCCAGATCACCGAGGGCTATGGAAAGCTCTTTGAGGATATCAAGGCCGGAAGGATCGTTTCCGCATACGCAGTGGAACGCCATGGCATGGCAGAGGCTGTCAGCAAGATGGCCTTCGGAAACCATATGGGCGTAAAGATCGAGCACAATGTGGATCCTGGAGATTTCTTCGCACCGGGCTGGGGCGACATCGTCTGCGAGGTTCCGGACGGAAAGGTGGGCGAGCTTTCCATCAGCTATACGCTGATCGGTGAGGTCACCGACCGGGCATCCTTTGAATACGGCAGCGTATCCATTCCCCTTACAGAGGCACTGGATACATGGAACGCTCCGCTGGAGAACGTATTCCCCACAGAGTCCGGCGTAAAGCAGGAGGAAGTGAAGCAGGAAGTATTTAAGGCGGATAGGATCGTGATCTGTAACCATAAGATCGGTACTCCCAATGTGTTTATTCCGGTATTCCCCGGAACCAACTGCGAGTACGACAGTACAAAGGTATTCGAGCGCGCCGGAGCCAATGTGAGCGCAAAGGTATTCCGCAACTTAAGCGCAGAGGATATCAGAGATTCCGTTGAGCTTTACAGAAAAGAGATCGAAAAGGCCCAGATCGTCATGTTCCCGGGCGGCTTCTCCGCAGGCGACGAGCCGGAGGGCTCTGCCAAGTTCTTCGCCACTGCCTTCCGCAACGAGGTGGTGAAGGAGGCTCTTATGAAGCTGTTAAACGAGAGGGACGGCCTAATCTTAGGTGTCTGCAACGGCTTCCAGGCTCTCATCAAGCTGGGGCTTGTACCGGGCGGCACCATTACGGAGCAGAATGCCGGCGCGCCGACGCTGACCTACAACACCATCGGACGCCATATCTCCAAGATGGTGAATCTTAAGGTGGTCTCCAATAAGTCCCCGTGGCTTGCAGAGGCAGAGCTGGGCGGCGTTTATGTGAACCCGGTATCCCACGGCGAAGGCCGGTTCGTGGCCAGCGACGAGTGGCTTAAGAAGCTCTTTGCCAACGGCCAGGTGGCGACCCAGTATGTGGATGCAGACGGCAACCCCACCATGGACGAATACTGGAACCCCAACGGCTCCTACATGGCCATCGAGGGTATCACAAGCCCCGACGGACGGGTATACGGAAAGATGGCCCATTCAGAGAGACGCGGCGACGCTGTGGCAAAGAACATCTACGGCGAACAGGATATGAAGATCTTTGAAAGCGGCGTGAAGTACTTTAAATAAATAGGACGCAGAAAACAGACGGCAGGCCCCGGAGGGAGAAGCAGGCGGACAAAGGACGAAGGCTTCCCCCGCCGGGGCTTTTCCGGGCGGCCGTATCCATAGGACCGGAGGTGTACGATGCGGAGGCTGATGGAGCACTGGGAAAATGACATGCGGGCGCGGGGCTTCGGCATGCTCCTGACCTCCACGCAGGTGGACGAGGAGGCGCAGCATTTTTTCAGGAAGCTGGGATATAAGGACTGCGGCGGCCTTGTGTTAGATATCCCCGGGTATGAGCAGCCCATGGAGCTGTTCCTGGCAAAGGGGATCGGAAAACACAGTTCATTTTGACATCTGCTTCCGGGGATGGTACTATGGAGGAAAGAGGAAGCCTGGATCCCTCTGGGGATCGGCAGACTTAAAAATAAAGAAATGCGGAGGAAAAGGATATGGGAAAACGTGTGCTGGTGGTGGTCGATATGCAGAAGGATTTCGTGGACGGGAGCCTGGGGAGTAAGGAAGCCGTCTCCATTGTCCCGGCAGTGGTAAAAAAGGCCAGGGAT
Organism: uncultured bacterium; assembly: GCA_905215775.1. Taxonomy (GTDB): domain Bacteria; phylum Bacillota; class Clostridia; order Lachnospirales; family Lachnospiraceae; genus Alitiscatomonas. The sequence continues at coordinate 12,337 of CAJMRM010000054.1, read as the reverse complement.
TTTGACGGGATCGTGCTCTTTACCAGAGATACCCATGGAGAGGACTACATGGAGACCCAGGAGGGGAAATACCTTCCGGTGGCCCACTGCATCAGGGGAACGGACGGCTGGGAGCTGATCCTGGAGTTAGAGGAACTGAAGGACAGCCGCAAAGCCCAGTGCTTTGACAAGCCGGCCTTTGGCTCTGTGGCCCTGGCAGAGACTCTGAGAGCCATGTATGAAGCGGGAGAGCTGGAGTCGGTGGAGCTTGTGGGACTCTGCACCGATATCTGCGTGGTATCCAACGCCCTCCTCATAAAGGCGTTCATGCCGGAGCTTCCGGTATCCGTGGACGCCTCCTGCTGCGCGGGAGTAACGCCGGAGAAGCACGCGGCGGCCCTGGAGACCATGAGAAGCTGCCAGATCCAGATCTTATAGGAAACGGCCCTCATGAAGATCGTAGTAAACGGCTATTCCGGCAGCGGAAAATCCACTCTGGCCAGAAGACTGGGGGAACTTTATCAGATCCCGGTCCTCCACCTGGACACGGTCCACTGGCTGCCTGGCTGGGAGGAGAAGGCAGAGGAACAGGAACGGTCTGAGGTCCGGGCTTTCATGGACAGGAATGCCTCCTGGGTCATTGACGGAAATTACAGGAAGCTGGAGTATGAACGGAGATTACGGGAAGCCGACCAGATCATTTTTATGGATTTCAACCGGTTTTCCTGCCTCTTCAGGGCATACCGGAGATATCTGGTCCATAAGGGAAAGGCCAGAAGCTCCATGACGGATGGCTGCGAGGAAAAATTTGACCTGGAGTTTATCCGCTGGATCCTCTGGGACAGCCGCACCAGAAAGCAGAAAAAGCTCTGGCAGGCCATGAAGGAGACCTGTGGGGAAAAAACTGTGGTCATAAAAAACCAGCGGCAGCTGGACGGGTTCCTGGAATCCCTAAGCGGACAGAAGGATCCCACAGGCTTCCCATAACAGCCATGGGCCGGAGCGCACGTGCTCCGGCCTTCTTTGGCAGACAAGGAGGATCGATATGGACACAGTTCCTGCAAAGACCATACTCACCAGGAATAAGGATACCTCCTGGTTTGGAAGCGATTACAACATGAACCTGTACCGGGGCTGCTCCCATGGGTGCATTTACTGCGACAGCAGGAGCACATGCTACCATGTGGAGGACTTTGACCGGGTGCGCGTAAAGGAAAATGCCCTGGCGCTTCTTCGGGATGAGCTGAGGAGGAAGGTGCGGACCGGCGTGATCGGCAGCGGAGCCATGTGCGACTCCTACAATCCCTTTGAGAGGACGGAGCTGGTGACCCGCCATGCCCTGGAATTAATGGACGCCTTCGGCTTCGGGGTCTCCATGCTGACCAAAAGCCCTCTGATCCTCCGGGACACAGACCTTTACCAGGAGATCAGCGCCCATTCCCCGGCCTTATGTATGATGACCATTACCACGGCCGACGACGGGCTCAGCAAACAGATCGAGCCTGACGTCCCGGCCTCATCGGAGCGGTTTGCAGCGGTCCGCGCCATGGCTGGCCAGGGGCTGTATACCGGAGTCGTCATGACGCCGCTTCTCCCTTTTCTGGAAGACACGGAACAGAATATCCGGGAAATGGCAAAGCGCACCGCAGACACCGGGGCCAGATTCCTCTATGGGATCATGGGCGTTACCATCCGGGACGGCCAGAGAGAATATTTTTATGACGCTCTCACAAAGCGGTTCCCGGGGGAACGGCTGGCAGAACGGTATGCAGCCGCCTATGGGAACCGTTATTTCTGCGCCAGCCCCCGGGCAGGAAGGCTCTGGGAAACGTTTACGGAGGAATGCCAAAGAGAGGGGCTCCTCTGGGATATGAAGGATATCATCCACGATTACAAAAAGAAATATGCCTGTACTCAACTGGAATTTCAATTTTAAAAGAGGGGGAAGCGTCTGGAACAGCCGTATCCAGTTCCTGCCCCCCTCTTTTTTCTCTGGGAACCGTCTGCTCTGTATTACATAGATGGCGTGCAGAAGACCACCATCTGTTCCGGTACCGTCTGCGCCGGGAAGCTCCGGGTGGTGGCTGAATAGGCGGCCAGGATCAGATGGTTTCCGGGATCTCCCATAAAGGTCTGCCCGTTGGGAAGCGTCACCAGTGTGCTCCAGGACGGCTTCAGCAGCAGCGTACCCTCAGAATTCAGCAGCCCCCGGTCAAAAATATCCAGTGTGGCCGTCACTCCCCGGGGCGTGTAGGCAGCGGCTGCCGCCCGGTACCGGGGAGGAAAGATCAGAGGAGCCGGAGCGTCGGTAGAATAAAAGAACGTGGCCCGGTCTCCCACCTGGAAGGGATGCAGATTCAGGACGTAGGCTCCCGGCGGCAGAAGAATATTGATCAGTCCCTGATCCTCGCTCTGCACTGTCAGGAGCAGTGTGCAGCCGGAAGCCCCAAAGGCTCCGTCCCCCTGATATTCAATGGCCGTGATGATTCCGGCCGTCGGCGTATAAGACATAAAAAACCTCCAGATAACCCGTTACCATATCATATCCTCCGGCCCCCCGATCGGTTCCTGTAATATGGGAGCCTTTCACCGCTGCCTCTCCGCCATTCTGCCTTTGGGCCGCTGGGTCCGCCGGAATGCCGGGCCGCAGTCCCCGGATGCGGGATAGGGTATTCCAATTTCCGGAAAATAATGCTATAATTTCCTGGGGTATAGGAAGAACCGAGAGAGGATGATAGTATGAATTTCTATGTGCCGGAAGGCTATGTGCCAAAGATCGGCCTCAGGGAGACCCAGACCGCCATTAAGACCATCAAGGACTTCTTTCAGAGAGAGCTGACCAGACAGCTCCATCTCACCCGCGTATCGGCGCCTCTTTTTGTGACGCCGGAATCGGGCCTGAACGACAATTTAAACGGTATCGAGCGCCCGGTGGCCTTTGATCTGAAGGAAGGGAACCGATCTGCGGAGATCGTCCATTCCCTGGCAAAATGGAAACGCTATGCATTAAAGCAGTACGGGTTTCTTCCGGGCGAGGGCCTTTATACGGATATGAACGCCATCCGCCGGGACGAGGACACCGACAATATCCATTCCATTTATGTGGATCAGTGGGACTGGGAAAAGGTGATCCGGAAGGAGGAGCGGACCCGGGAGACCCTGGAGGAGACGGTAAGGGCCGTTTATAAGGCCTTAAAGATCACCGAGGATTATATGGCCTATGAATATGAATACATTGGCCATGTGCTGCCGGAGCATATAGAATTCATTACAGCCCAGGAGCTGGAGAATCGTTATCCGGCCCTGACGCCCAGGGAACGGGAATATAGAGCTGTCAGAGAATATGGAGCCATATTCATCGAGCAGATCGGAAAAAAGCTGGCCTCCGGAAAACCCCACGACGGCCGGGCTCCGGACTATGACGACTGGGAACTGAACGGCGATATCATCGTATATTATCCGATCCTGGATATTGCTCTGGAGCTGAGCTCCATGGGGATCCGCGTGGATGAGGAATCCCTAAGACGCCAGCTGGCAGAGGCCGGCTGCGAGGAAAGGGCCGGGCTGGCCTTCCAGAAGGCCCTTCTGGCCGGAGAACTGCCGTATACCATCGGCGGCGGCATTGGCCAGTCCAGGATCTGTATGTTCTTTTTAAGAAAAGCCCACATAGGAGAGATCCAGGCGTCCATCTGGCCGGAGGAAGTGATCCGGGCGGCTGGAAAAGCCGGGATCCCGCTGCTATAAATGAAGAATATCAATATGGAGGGGAAACAGAAAATGGCAAACGAACGTCTGAAACAGCTTCGCGCGCTTATGGCGCAGCACGGGATGGATGCATATTATATCCCGTCATCGGATTTCCATGACTCAGAATATGTGGATCCGTATTTTAAATGCAGGGAGTTTATCTCTGGCTTTACCGGCTCCGCCGGGACCATGGTGGTGACCAAGGACTTTTCCGGTCTCTGGACCGACGGCCGCTACTTTGTCCAGGCGAAAAAGCAGCTGGAGGGGCAGGATACAGAACTGATGCGGATGGGAGAGGAGGACGTTCCCACCATCGATGAGTTTTTAATGGAGCATCTGCCTGAAGGCGGCGTTCTCGGTATGGACGGCCGGGTGGTGAATACAGGGACGGGCCGTGCCTTTGAAAAGATCTTAAAGGCGAAGCATGGAAGGGCTTCCATCGAACACGATCTGGCCGGAGAGCTCTGGACCGGAAGACCGGAGCTTCCGGCTCCTCAGGTATGGGTGCTGGAGGAACAGTACGCCGGGGAATCCGCCGCCTCCAAGATCGCGCGGATCCGCCAGGTCATGAAGGAGCACCGCGCCACGGTCCACATCCTTTCCGGTCTGGACGATATTGCATGGCTTCTGAACATCCGGAAAAACACGGGAGAATCCATCAATCTCCTGCCGCTGGCCCATGTGCTCATGACCATGGATACCCTGACCCTGTTCATCGACAGCAGCAGCTTTGACAGCCGTGTAAACGCCTATCTGAAGGAAAACGGCGTGACCCTGGCTCCCTATGGAGCTATTTACGGGGCAGTGAAGGAGCTGCGGAACGAAACGATCCTGCTGGAGCCGGACAAGGTGAATTACGCCATGTATACGAGCATCCATGAGAGCTGTCTCCTGGAGGAGGCCATGAACCCGGCTTCCTGGATGAAGGCCATGAAGAATCCGGTGGAGATGGAGAACCTGAGAAAGGCCCATATCAAGGACGGCGTGGCTCTTACGAAATTTATCTGCTGGATGAAGACAAAGGCCCCCAAGGGAAGTCTCACAGAGACAGAGGCCGCAGAGTATCTGGAGAGTCTGCGGAAGGAGCAGGAGGGATATATCTGCCCCAGCTTTGATACCATTTCCGCTTATGGAGCCAACGCGGCCATGTGCCATTACCACGCCACCAAGGAAGAGGAATCCGTCATCGGCAAGGACGGCTTTTATCTGGTGGATTCCGGCGGACAGTATTATGAGGGGACCACGGACGTTACCAGGACCATCGTTATGGGCAGTCTGACCCATGAGGAAAAGCTCCACTTTACCCTGGTGCTCATGGGAATGCTCCGCCTCTCAGACGCCAAATTCCTTCATGGCTGCCGCGGGATCAACGTGGACTATCTGGCCAGAGGACCCTTATGGAAGCTGGGTCTGGACTTCAACCACGGAACTGGGCACGGTGTCGGTTATCTTTCCAATGTCCATGAGCGGCCCAACGGCATCCGGTGGAAGATCGTTCCGGAGCGCCAGGACAGCGGGATCCTGGAGGAGGGCATGCTGACCTCCAATGAGCCGGGAATTTATATCGAGGGAAGCCACGGCATCCGCACAGAAAACCTGCTGTTATGCCGGAAGGCGGAAAAGAACGGCTATGGCCAGTTCCTGCGGTTTGAGACCATGACCTACGCCCCCATCGACACCGAGGCCATTGACATTTCTGTCATGGAGCCGTCGGATGTGCGGCTTTTAAACCAGTACCACAAGGACGTGTACGAAAAGCTGTCCCCCTATCTGACCGAGGACGAGGCAGAATGGTTAAAGGACGCCACAAAACCCATAGGAGGAGATGCCCAGTGGCACATTTAGAAAAAAAGATCCTGGTAACGATCCCGGTGACAGAGGCCCACAAAACGTATCTGGAGAAGCAGGCGGCCTCCGGAAGGTATAGCTGCCAGTTCCGGTATCTTCAGAAAGAAAATGTAACGAAGGAGGACCTGGAGGATACCCAGGTGCTCATCGGCAACCTGCCTCCCGCCCTGGTGCGGGAGGCGAAGCGCCTGGAATGGCTCCAGCTAAACAGCGCAGGGGCAGATCCCTATACGCTGGAGGGAGTGCTTCCCGCAGGAGTGGTCCTTACAAACGCCACCGGGGCCTACGGCCTGGCAGTATCCGAGCATATGCTGGCCCTGACCTTTGATCTGATCCGCCGCCTGGGGCAGTATCATAAAAACCAGGCGGATCGTCAGTGGAGGTCCATGGGCAATATCATTTCGGTGGAGGGTTCCACGGTCCTGATCCTGGGCCTGGGAGATATCGGGGGAGATTACGCCCGGAAGGTGAAGGCTCTTGGCGCGTATACCATCGGTGTCAGAAGGACCTGCAGAGAGAAGCCGGAATACCTGGATGAGCAGTATACCATGGAGGACCTGGACCGCCTTCTTCCCAGGGCCGACGTGGTGGCCATGGTGGTGCCTGGAGGCCCTGCCACCTGCCATCTGATGGATGAGAGACGGCTCCGCCTGATGAAAAAAGGGGCGTACCTGATCAATGTGGGACGTGGGAATGCCATTGATCCCGCTGCCCTGAAGGCGGTCTTAAGGGACGGCCATCTGGGCGGCTGCGGCCTGGATGTGACCGAGCCGGAGCCCCTGCCGCCGGAGGACGAGCTGTGGGGGATGGATAATGTGGTGATCACTCCCCATGTGGCGGGAAATTTCTTCCTGGCGGAGACCTTTGAACGCATCGTCAGGATCGCCGGAGAGAATTTAAAGGCGTGGGCGTCGGGAGAAGAATTAAAGAACGTGGTGGATTTTTCCACGGGCTACAGAAAATAAGAAAACGCTGCCGGAAACGGATGGATCTGCCAGTTTCCGGCGGCGTTTTGTCTTTGGAATGCGTTTAGAAATCGAAGGTTCCGGTATACTTTTTCCGGCTGGAGGTTTCCGGCGCATAGGCGATGGGATAGATCACAACGGCCATCAGAAGGGAACCGAATACATCCAGAATGGAGTGCTGCTTTAAGCATACGGTGGCAATACAGATGGAGACCATCAGGATCCCGGAGGCCCATACCAGAGGCTTGTTCTTTGAAAGGGTCTGGCTGCGGCAGATGGAAATATGGACGCCGATGGAGTTGTATGCATGGATGCTGGGGAACACATTGATGCATGGATCGATGCTCCACAGCTTCGCCACCAGGAAGCAGAAGATATTTTTATCCGGGTCGATGGCGGGACGGAAATCCGTTCCATTGGGGTACAGGGTACACACCAGAAGGCTGATGGTCATGCCTGTAAATAAAAAGGTACACAGCCGGTAATAATCGTCTCTGTTGGTAAAGAAGAAATACGCAATGGCGGCAGCCACATACAAAAACCAAATCAGATAGGGGACGATAAAATACTCGTTGAAGGGGATCAGATCGTCCAGGGCGGTATGCATCACGTGGTAAGGTTTTCCAACGTTCTGCTGGAGCGCCGCAAACCACGGCAGATAGATCAGGCCGTAGGACAGGATCCAGATGTGACCGTATTTTTTTATAAGTTTTTTCATATTGTCAATGACCTCCTTTCGTTCTGGCCATTCCTTGTCATAACTTTAGCAAAGTATAGCACAGGGAAAATCGGGTTTCAAGGCAGTTCACAAAAATTTAAGAAAGAGTAACATTTTGGTAATATGTTGGTACAAAAATGAAAAAAATTCTCCAGTATTTTGACAGAATGGCGGATTTGTGATATGTTATAAGAAACCAGTCGGGAAAGGAGAAGTGGATTATGCCTTATGTAGAAGAAGCTGGATTGCAGTATCATCTAAATATAAGACCCGGAGATGTGGGACGCTATGTGATCCTGCCGGGAGACCCCAAGCGCTGCAAAAAGATCGCGGAGCACTTTGAACGTGCGGAGCTGGTGGCCGACAGCCGGGAATATGTGACATATACAGGATACCTGGACGGCGAAAAGGTCAGCGTCACCTCCACCGGCATCGGCGGCCCCTCGGCGGCCATCGCTCTGGAGGAGCTGGTGAAATGCGGAGCCGATACGTTTATCCGGGTGGGTACCTGCGGCGGTATGGATATGGATGTAAAGGGCGGCGACGTGGTGGTTGCCACCGGATCCATCCGGGCAGAGGGTACCAGCAGAGAGTATGCGCCCATCGAATTTCCGGCGGTGGCAGACCTCGGGGTAGTCAACGCTCTGGTGAAGGCGGGAGAGAGCCTGGGGTATGCCTGTCACGCGGGAGTGGTACAGAGCAAGGATTCCTTTTACGGCCAGCACAATCCGGAGCTGATGCCTGTGGCTGGGGAGCTTTTAAGCAAATGGGACGCATGGCTGAAGCTGGGCTGCAAGGCCTCAGAGATGGAATCGGCGGCTCTTTTTATCGTGGCCAGTTATCTGAGGGTCCGCTGCGGCGCCTGTTTCCTGGCGGTCGCCAACCAGGAGCGGGAAAAAGCGGGGCTGCCCAATCCGGTGGTCCACGATACAGAAGCGGCCATTAAGGTGGGCGTGGAGGCCATCCGCGTCCTTATAAAAGAGGAGAGGGAAAGGAATAAGACCGTATAACGGAAGAGGACTCCGGGAAAGGCGGTGCGGTTTATGGGAAATAAGGAACTGGTAGCAAGGGCTTTGGAAGCCAGGAATGCGGCCTATACCCCCTATTCGGGTTTTCGGGTAGGAGCCGCCCTTTTGTGTGCGGACGGAACGGTTTACGGGGGCTGCAATATTGAAAACGCGGCCTTTGGCCCCACCTGCTGTGCGGAGCGGACGGCATTTTTTAAGGCAGTCAGCGAAGGAAAGCGGGAGTTTTTGGCCATTGCCATTGTGGGAGGACCGGCGGGGAAGGAGCCGGAGGATTTCTGCCCGCCCTGCGGCGTCTGCCGCCAGGTGATGATGGAGTTCTGTGATCCGGATCGTTTCCGGATCGTTCTGGGCAAGAAGGACTTGTCCTTCCGGGAGTATACCCTGAAGGAGCTTCTGCCTCTGGGCTTTGCCGGAAGCGGCGTAGAGAGAAAGGAATAGGAAAATATGACATATAGGGAAATATTAGCCAGAGTGGACCATACGCTTTTAAAGCAGGGGGCCACCTGGGAGCAGATCAAGGCGGTCTGCGACGACGGCCTCCGGTTTCGGACCGCGTCGGTCTGTATCCCTCCGTCCTATGTAAAGCAGGCGGCAGAGTATCTGAAGGGACGGCTGCCCGTATGTACGGTCATCGGCTTTCCCAACGGCTATAATACCACGGCTGTGAAGGTATATGAGACTGCAGAGGCCGTGGAAAACGGAGCGGACGAGATCGACATGGTGGTGAATCTGGGCTGGGTGAAGGAGGGCCGGTACGATCGGGTCCTGGAGGAGATCAATGCGGTCAAAAAAGCCTGCGGCGGCCGCCTTTTAAAGGTGATCGTCGAAACGTGTCTTTTGACGGAAGAGGAAAAAACAGAGCTTTGCAGGACTGTTACCCGGTCTGAAGCAGAATTTATTAAGACCTCCACGGGCTTTTCTGCCGGCGGAGCCACCTTTGACGATGTGGCGCTGATGAGAGCACAGATGGGGGAAGGAAAGCAGATCAAGGCAGCGGGAGGCATCGGCGGCTTCCATGACGCCGAAACATTTATCCGCCTGGGAGCGGACCGCCTGGGGACCAGCAGGCTGGCGGAGCAGGCGAAAAAGAAAGAGGTAAATCTGGATGAAGAAGTATAAAAGAATTTTTACCATTGTCATCGATTCTCTGGGGATCGGGGCCATGGAGGACTCGGAGCGGTTCGGGGATAAAGGGGTCGATACCCTGGGCCATATTGCGGAGCGGATGGAGGACTTTCAGATCCCCAATTTAAGGAGACTGGGAATCGCAAACCTGCACAGCCTTTCCGGGATGGCGCCGGAGGAAAAGCCCCTGGGCTACCGCATGGTCATGCGGGAGATGAGCAACGGAAAGGACACCATGACCGGCCATTGGGAAATGATGGGGATCCATACCACCAGGCCCTTTAAGACCTTTACGGACACGGGCTTTCCGCCGGAGCTTATAAAGGAGCTGGAGGAACGGACCGGCAGGACGGTCATTGGAAATAAGAGCGCCAGCGGCACGGAGATCCTGGACGAGCTGGCAGAGGAGGAGATCGCCACCGGCCACATGATCGTATATACATCGGCAGACTCTGTTCTGCAGATCTGCGGCAACGAGGAGACCTTCGGCCTGGAGGAGCTTTACCGGTGCTGTGAGATCGCCAGAGAGATCACCATGAAGGAGGAATGGCGTGTGGGCCGGGTCATTGCGCGGCCATATGTGGGAAAGAAAAAGGGAGAATTCGTGCGCACCAGCAACCGCCACGATTATGCCTTAAAGCCCACAGGGACCACTGCCTTAAATATCCTGAAGGACCACGGCTATGATGTGATCTCCGTGGGAAAGATCCGGGATATTTTTGACGGGGAGGGGATCACGGAAAGCCATAAATCCAAATCCTCGGTCCATGGAATGGAGCAGACCATCGAGATCTGCAAAAAGGAATTTTCCGGCCTTTGCTTTGTGAATCTGGTGGATTTTGACGCCCTCTGGGGCCACCGGAGGGATCCGGAAGGATATGGAAAGGAGCTGGAGCGGTTCGATGAAAAGCTGGGTGAGCTTCTGCCTCTCCTCGGGGAGGAGGATCTTCTGATCATCACCGCTGACCATGGAAACGATCCCACCTACACAGGGACCGACCATACCAGGGAAAAGGTGCCCTTCCTTGCATACGCTCCGTCCATGAAGGGACAGGGCAAGCTGCCCGAGGCGGATACCTTCGCAGTCATCGGGGGAACCATTCTGGATAACTTCGGATTGGAAAAGGAAGAGGCTATGATCGGGAATTCCGTCCTGGAAAAGCTGGAGTAAGCGCTTTCCCGGGCTGCTTCCGGCAGGAGGCGGTTCGGGCGGGACTGGAAATGAAAGGGGCAGTTCGGTCATACGCCGTTTTTCCAGCGCGTTGTATGACCGGGCTGCTGTAAAATAATTGGGGAGTGGATACAAAAGCATGAATAATGACCTGACAAAAGGCTCGATCACAGGGGGACTGATCCGGTTTGCGATCCCCCTGTTTCTTGGGCAGCTGCTCCAGCAGTTTTACAACATGGCGGACGCCTGGGTCGTTGGAAATTTTGCCAGCAACGACGCCTTTGCGGCCGTCAGCTCCGGAGGCCATCTGACGTTTCTGATCATCGGCCTCTTTAACGGCATCGCTGTGGGAGGCGGCGTGGTGATCTCCCGGTATTTTGGCGCAAAAAACAAAGAGGGAGTCCAGAAGGCGATCCACGCCAATTTCCTGTTCGGGATCTGGTCCTCGGTCATCGCCACGGCGGCGGGCCTCATTTTTATCCCTTCTGTCCTGCGGATGATGAACACGCCGGACAGTGTGATGCCCCATTCCCTGGTATATTTCAGGATCTATTTTGCAGGCGTGTTCACGGTGATCCTGTATAACGTCTGTATGTCGGTGATGCGGGCCCTGGGAGACAGCATTCATCCCCTGTATTATCTGATCGTATCCTCCCTGGTGAATGTCGCCCTGGACCTGCTTTTTGTGGCCGGCTTCCAGTGGGGCGTAGGAGGAGCGGCCCTGGCTACGGTCATTGCCCAGGGCTTAAGCGTGGTCCTGTGTCTGATCCGCATGAGCCGGGAAAAGGACGATTCCCTGCGGCTGGATATAAAAAAGCTGAAAATGAATAAGGATATGATGACCCAGGTGATCCGTCAGGGCCTTCCCACAGGAATCCAGAACTCGGTGGTCAGCGTGGGAAATCTGGTGATCCAGACCAATATCAATGCCTTCGGCGCTTTCGCCATGTCCGGGGTGGGCGCCCATTCCAAGATCGAGGGGATCGTGTTCCTTCCTATTATGAGTATGTCCATGGCCCTGCCTACCTTCGTGAGCCAGAACATTGGAGCGGGAGAGCATGAGCGGGCAAGAAAGGGAGCTGCCATAGGAACGATTTTCAGCATGGTCCTGGCTGAGCTGGTGGGGATTCTTTACTTTGTCTGGGCGCCCTATGCGCTGCGGATCTTTGTAAGCGCTCCGGAGGCCATTGAGTTCGGCGTCATCCACTGCCGGACCACGGCGCTGTTTTTCTTCCTTCTGGCCTTTTCCCACTGTGCGGCGGGAGTTATGAGGGGCTGCGGGAAATCCTTTATGCCCATGGCGGCCATGCTGGCCTTCTGGTGCGGCGTCCGGATCCTTTACGTTTCCATTGCCATCCAGATCGTTCCTGTGTTCCAGACCATTTCCTGGGCGTATCCGCTGACCTGGTTCTTAAGCTCTGCGGCGTTCTTGATATCGCTGGTGCGTATGGACTGGAAAAAGCTGTGATGGAAGAGCGGAAGAAACGATACGGTCCGTGTATGGAAGGGGGACGGATCTCTGTACACGGGGCGCTCTTCCTGTGCCCTGCGGAGAGGGCTCCGGGCGGGCCGAAAGGCTGCCCAGCAGGTGTCTGAAAAACAGGAAAAATAAAAAAGAAGAAAAATTAAAAAAGTGTTGACATTTTTCCTTTTATCAGTTATACTGTCAAAGTCGCAAGTGAGTAACAGCTCACAGGACGAAATGGGGTCTTAGCTCAGCTGGGAGAGCATCTGCCTTACAAGCAGAGGGTCATAG